>JACQUI010000122.1 GCA_016210395.1 Chloroflexota bacterium
GCACTCGTGCTCCAGGTTGTAGGTCTCGCCTGGGCCAATGGACTGGGCGTCCAGGCGCTGGCTCTTGGAGACTACGTCTAGGGGCTGCTTCACCAGGCCCTTGAACATGACGTCGGGCGCTTCAGTGTTCGGCTGCAAGCGCCAGCGGTCAGAGCCGCCATGCAGGTGGTGCACGTGGGCCATCTCGCTGCCGCCATGAATCAGGCGCGTCTTCATGGGGTCGCCCACGTAGGAGCGGGGCATGGGCGTGGGCGGATCGCCCGCGTGATAGGAGCTGTATGCCAGGGACTCCTCGCCGGTGAGCTGCATGCGGCGCATGAAGCACTCAGAGCGGTAGTTGATAGCGCGGGCGCAAGGCCGGTAGGACCCCGTGGTGGGGTCAATCACAGGAAGCGCCTGGTTGTTCTTGTCCAGGGGCTGGTAGGTCTCATCGCCAACCTCGTGGTAGACAAGGGCCTGCTCCCGGAACGAAGGAATGGAGGAATCCTCGTTGCCGATGACCGCTTCCCAGCCGCTCCTCATGGGCATGAGCGTGTCGGGGTGCAGGTAGACCGAGCCGTTCGGCTCAGCCACAAGGCCGCCCATGAGGCCATGCATAACCTGCTCGCGGGCGTCGCCGTGGCTGTGGAAGTAGAACGTCCCCTCCATCTCCGGGCGGTCCGGGATGTACACGGTGTAGGTGGCGGACTCGCCTGGCCCAATGGTGCTGTCGGCGTTGTTGCCGACGTTGTCGCCGCCATTGGCGGGGTCAATCACGCCGCGGTGGAAGTGCACGGAGGCACGCTCCCCCTGAAGCTGGTTCTTGAGATTGATGTGCACGCAGTCTCCCAGGTTGGCCCGGATGATCAGCGGCTGGATGGGGTCGTCCCGCAGCCCAATGCTGACGCGGTCGGGCAGAGGCGCGTGCTCCTGGGCGCGGACAGCAGCAATGTCCTGCTCGAGGACATACATCCGGCCTTTGGGGTCATGATCGCCGTGGCGGTTGAGTGTGATGTCCACATTGATGGCGGCCACGTTGAACGTAACAACGTTTGCTTCCGGCGGGCAGACCGACCGGAGCCCTATCTCGGAGGTTGTCACGGCGGCCCTGGCCGAAGAGGTCGCCTCAATGAGGACCCAAATCCCAATGACCATGGCCAAAGCGGTCAATACGGAAAGCCATCTACCTGCATGAGCGGATCTCCAATATGCCATTTCCGACACCTCGCAACGTGTTCTCTTGGGCAGAGTTCATACCCATTAATGCAACCTTAGGCCAGATGGGGCTTGAGCAAACAGGCGGACGTTTAGAGAAGGCTGTTCGTGACCACGGATAGTGACCAGTTGTCTGGAACAGCCCTGCGCGCCATGACGCTGGCCGAACGAAAGCCGTCGCCGCGAGCGCTTGCTTGTGAGACAAAGCTGCCCTGTGCCTCGCGGGGTTGGCCAGCCATTGTCGTTCTGAGCTTTCGCAGGCCGCGGGGCGCCGCCAGTCCCAGGGCATGACATCGAAGCGAAGGCAGGTGCGCAGAGGGCGGCCAGCCCTCGCCGGGGGCTGCTGGGGGTGTCCCCGTAGGGGCGCAAGGCTTGCGCCCCAGGGCGGGTGGGAACAAACGGCCATTGCTATCTGGCAAAGCGAATGTCATTGAAAGCGAGGTGGTCAATCAACGGCGGCCACCTCTAGCTGTCGTCTCGCGAAGAATCTAAGGCGTGTGTTGATAGGCTGCATTGCGCCCTTGCAATGACTATCGCCTTGGTTCTTCGCCTGACTGCCGTCACGGCGCAGAATGACAATGATCGCCTTCTTCATTAGAGTGATCCCATCTTCACAAGCTCGCGACATGGCAGCAATTCACGCGCTTCACATCGCCTGGAAGGTCACTTAATTCCTTTTGTCAACACCCTCTCAGCTTGCTGAAGCAGGACAGCGAGTAGCCGCTTGCTACAGCTCCGCCGTCGTGTTGAACACGGTGGACTCGATGGGCTTAGCCCACATCGTTGGCGCGTTGGGCTGCGGCTGAGGGCGGTCGGGACGGTTGTTCCACCGTTGAAAATCCTCCAGCGCCCGCCAGGTGGTCACCGTTGTGATCTGGTTGGGGTCGTTCTGGCCGATGAGCGTCTGGCGTGTGATGAAGCCGGGAAAGCTGCGCATGACGCGCCCGTTTTCCTTGATCTGCTTCTCTGCCTGTGGGGTCATAGCGGGGATGACGTAGTGATGGACGACGACGGTTATCATCTCAACTCCTTCAGGTGGTTAGTACCAGCGAGAACCCCCACAGCTTAGCCCTGTATGGGACGACCCGCAAGGTGTCTCTTCTGGAAGCGTTCAAGCAAACGGACCAACACGTTTCCCCGCTCGCTCAACCGGTACTCGACGTTGACGAAGGGCTTGTTGACCTTCAAAATGCGCGAGAGGTCCACCGGCGTGGCGTCCAGCACAGCGTCGGCAGGCATGGCGTTGAGGGTCGCCTCCAGGTCGTGCTTCTGGGCGTCGCTGTACCCCATGGCGGGCACCTCAAGGCCAAGGTGGGGCCACTGCCGGAATGTGGCGCGCAGCTCCCCTATGGCGTAGGGCTTCGGGTCCACGATGTCTGCCGCCCCGTGCCGCTGTGCCGCCAGGACGCCTGCGCCAAAGCTCAGGTCCCCGTGAGTCAGCGTCGGGCCATCGCCCACGATAGCCACTCGCTTGCCTCGAAGGCGCTCGGGAGCATCCACGACGAGCTCCAGCGCCGCCAGGGCAATGGGCGCCCTGGGCTTGATCGAGCGGATGGCCCGCCGCACTTGCTGCACTTGTTGCCTCGTGGCGCTGTCCACCTTGCTGATGACGTAGGCATCGGCCATGCGGAAGTTGGCTTCACCAGGATGATAGGTGGTCTCGTGGCCGGCGCGGTGCGGGTCAACCACGACCAGGTGAAGGTCGGGCCGCAGAAAGGGCAGGTCGTTATTGCCGCCGTCCCAGAGAATGATATCCGCTTCCTGCTCCGCCAGGGCCAGGATACGCGCGTAGTCCACGCCTGCGAATACGGGCGTGCCGGCGCGCAGGTATGGCTCGTACTCCTCCCGCTCTTCAATGGTAGCGTTGGCGGCGTCCAGGTCTGCAAGGGAACCGAAACGCTGCACGGCCTGCCGCTCCAGGTCTCCGTAGGGCATGGGGTGTCGCAAGACGGCCACCCGGTGGCCGCGCTCCCGAAGCCAGCCGGCAATCCACTGCGACAGGGGGCTCTTGCCCGACCCTGTGCGAACGGCGCAGACGCTGATCACCGGCAGGCGCGAGGCAAGCATAGTGTGCTTCGGACCCAGCAAGCCGAAGCTGGCCCCGGCAGCAAGGGCCTGTGAGGCCTTGTGCATCACCTCCAGGTGGGGAACGTCGCTGTAGGAGAAGTAGACGTAGTCCACCTTGTGGCGGCGCACCAGCGTCGGCATGTCTTCCTCCGGATGGATGGGGATTCCCTTGGGATACAGCGGGCCCGCGAGGGCAGGCGGGTACGGCCGTCCCGCGATGCCCGGAATCTGCGCGGCGGTAAAGGCAACAACCTCGTATGCAGGATTGTCACGAAACACGACGTTGAAGTTGTGGAAGTCGCGCCCTGCGGCGCCCATGATGACCACGCGGACCGGCGCTGGACTTCGCTTGTGCAACATCCTTTTCCTCTCAACGAAGGCGCAAGGGTCATGTTTTAGCGTTTTACTTAGCTATACCGTATCTGGCAGCAGATAGGACCGGACAGCCCCTCATGGCAGCACCTGCGTGCCGTCGCGGCCTGCCAGGGCTGGCGCCAGCGCTTCCGGCGTCGTAATGATGGCGCGCTTGCCGGTGGCCATAACAAACTGAACGGCCCCTTCCACCTTGGGCCCCATGCTGCCCGGCGGGAAGTGCCCGGCAGCATGGTACTCCTGGGCCTGGGCTACGGTCATGGAGTCCAGGTCGCGGTGCCCGGGCTTCTTATAGTCCAGCGCTACCTTCCGCACGTCCGTGAGGAGGAGCAAGAGGTCTGCTCTGACGCTCTGGGCCAGCACGGTAGAGGCCAGGTCCTTGTCAATGACCGCGTCAGCTCCTTTGAGCCGCCCCCGTTCTTCGACGACAGGAATACCCCCGCCGCCCGCGGCAACCACGATAACTTCGGCTTCGGTCAGCCTGCGGACGGTGTCCCTTTCGATGATCTGGAGCGGACGGGGCGAGGCGACGAGCCGCCGCCAGCCGCGGCCTTCTTCGTGGATAAGTGGGACGCCTCTTCTGCGAAGAGGCGCCGCTTCACGGTCGGTCAGAAAGGGGCCGATGGGTTTCGAGGGGTGGGCAAAGGCCGGGTCATCTTTGTCCACCAGCACCTGGGTCAGCACGGTGACAATGGGGCGGTGTATTCCCGCAAAGGTGAGTTCGTTGTACAGGCTCTGCTGGATGACGTAGCCGATCTCGCCCTCGGACTCCGCCACGGCGACCGACAGGGGGATGGGGTATGCCTGGCGGCGGGCTGCTTCCGCCCGGATGAGGATGTGTCCCACCTGCGGGCCATTGCCGTGGGTCAACACCACGCTCCAGCCGCCTTTGACCAGCGTAAGCACGCGCCGCATGGCCCGCCGGGTGTAGACGAACTGCCGCCCGATAGTGGGCGCCATATCCTTGGGCAGGATGGCGTGACCGCCAAGGGCGACCAGGGCCAGAGGAGCCATGCGCTACCCTCGCCGGACTTTGGCAGCCTGCCAGGGCGTGACGAACGCGAGGAAGGCGGTGGCGAGAATGATGGAAGCGGCGAGCAAGAACACCGCCTTCACGCTGAAGGCGTCCGCCACCATGCCTGCAATCGCAGGCGTGAAGCCGGAAAACACGACTGCCGACCCGAACACCAGCGATATCGTCGTAGCCTGCACTGCGCCCTCCACAAGGTCCACCGCAGCAGCCAGGAGGATTGCCATGAGGGGGAAGAGGAAGACCCCCATGAGGAGCACCATCATTGCAAAAACGATCCCTGGCGAAGAAACATAGAGTCCCAGTACGGATAATCCCAGGCCGGCAAGGCTGGGGACCAGCACAACTTTCCTGCTCAGGCGGTCGGAGAGGTAGCCCATGACCGGCTGTGAAACGATCCCCCCCACGTTGGCAAGGGCTAGGTACAGGCCCAGCGTCCAGCTTGAGACCCCTACCTCTTCTCTCAGGTACACCGGAAGGAACGTGAGAATCGCGCTTTGGCCGCCGGCGAAGCCGCCGGCAAAAAGAAGAATGAGGAGAAGCCTGCGGGTGCTCAGCAATCGTCCCATGGCCTTCACGAAGGAGAGGAAGGAAGGCGCTGCGCCCTCTCCAGTAGGAATGGGGCGCAGGAGCAGCCAGACAAGCAGGCCGCAGGCGATCCCAGGTAAGACGCTGCCCTGGAGCACAACGCGCCAGCTCAGCACGCCCAGCAAGAGCCCCACCAGGATGGGCCCTCCGGCCTCGCCGATGCTGCCGCCGGTGCCGTGCATGGCGATGGCGAACCCTCTGCGGGAAGCGAACACCCGGGACAGGGTGGAAATTGCCGCCGGATGCCAGAATGTAATGGCGACGCTCAGCAGGGCGGCGGCCACCAGGGCCATGGCGAAGTTGGTCGCCAACCCCAGGGTCATGGCGAACAGCCCAACGAGCGTCATCGAAATCGCAAGAATCTTGGCCCGCTGCGCGCTGAACCGGTCGGCGGCAAACCCCGCCGGCAGGTTGGACAGCCCGCCGGCAATGTTGCGCACCGTAGACAACGCGCCTACTTCGGTGTTGCTCAGGCCGAGGGATGTCTTCATTTCCGGCAAAATGACAAAGAAGGCGGCGTTGAACATGTGCTTGAGCGCATGGCCCGCCACCGCTGAGAAGAGCAGCATCACTCGCTGCCGGTCGGTGATGGATGCGATGCCCGTTGCCGGGGCCGTTTGTTCCATGGGCTTTTCCTCAGTGGGTTTTCTGGAAGCGCCGCATTGCCGCTTGTGTGACTATTCTCACCCGAGCAACGCGGCGGCGCATGCGCGCAATTGGAGCGGCCGGTATCAGCGGATACTACACTACCGCCTTGGAAGGGGTCAACCAAATCACGCTAGTGTCAAACGGCATGTGATGCTGTATCGTATGAGACACGTTTCGTGGCTTTGCGGCTTGGCGCTCCAACGCCGGGACAATGAGCGGGCCGCCGCGAGTCACGATTCACTGGGTAGCGGGAGGATAGGCGGGTGGCATTCGTCAGATTGCTGGCCTGGCTGACATGGCGCAGGGCGAAAGCCCGTTGGCGCTTCCTGGCGGCCGCCGCCCTGGGGGTGCTGCTGGCCATGGCCCTGGCATCGGCGGCCATGCTTCACTCCAAGGCGCTGGCCGAAGCAGGCCTCCGTCATAGCCTGACGACCACCGGCGGCCAAGAGTACCTCAACCTTCAGGTCTTCCTCCTGGACCGCCCGCTCGGAGAAAAGGACTACCACCGCCTCGACTCCACTGTTGGAGAAGGCATCCAGAAGCACATCGCGTGGCTCTTCAGTGGGATGCACCGGTACGGGAAGACCAACGAGATTCCCTACGTCCTGAATGCCGAAGAAGCGCCGCCTCCCCGCAACATTCCACTGGCCACGCCCTTCTTTCTTGGCGGCCTGGAGGATCACGCGCATCTGGCTTCCGGCAGGTGGCCAGGGCCGGCCCAGGTGCGGGACGATGGCATCCTGGCGCTTGAGGGCGTTGTGGGGCCGTCTGCGCCGCGCTTCATTGACCTGGGCCAGGACACAACCATTTTCCTCGCGCCCCTTGAGGAAGCCCCCCAGGTAAAGGTGGCGGTCACCATTGTGGGCATCGTGGAGCCAAACGACTCCAAGGAGGCCTACTGGTTCCGCGACCTCTCGCACTTCCGCGTCAGCTTCGAGACTGAGGACGAAGACGGCGACTTCGTGGTCCCCATCTACATAGGCGAGGAAAGCTTCTTCAAGCGCCTCGGGGACGCGCATCCACTGATTCTGGGCGACTACCGCTGGTACGTCTCCCTCGACTATCTCTCCCTGACGGCCGCAACAGCGCTGGTAGCCCGGCAATCCCTGGACAGCCTGGAAGCAGATCTGAACAAGCGCCTGGTCAGGGCGCTGGCTTTCAGTTCGCTGCCAGGGCTCGTCCAGGACTACCAGCGCAATCTTGCCCTGGCCCGGGTACCCTTGTTCATGTTCGTGTCCATGGTGGTGGGCGTTGTGCTGTACTACCTGGTGGTCACCACGTCGCTCCAGGCAAGAGAAAGAGGCGCAGAAGCCGCCGTGCTGCGCAGCCGGGGGGCCTCGGTCTTGCAGGCCGGCGGCCTCCTGGGCCTTGGCGAGGGACTGGTGACGGTATTGCCAGGCGTATTGGCGGGCCCGCCGCTGGGACTGCTGGTCGCGCGTTTGATGCCGATAGGCGGGCAGCCTGTGGAATACATGCAGCCTGGCCTTTCGGCCTCGGTGTTTCTGGCGGCGCTGGCGGCTGGGGCCGCATGCGTTCTGGTCTTCACGGCTACCGGCATTGCAGTGGCCAGAGGCAACATCGTGGGCTATCTGCGGGAGCGGGGCAGGCCGGCGCTCCGATCGGGCGTGATACGTTCTTCCATTGACCTGGTGGTGCTGGCGGCGCTGGGGCTCTTGTGGTGGCAGATACGCAGCAGGGGCGGGCTTCTTTCCCGCCCATTGGAAGGCGGCGGCATCAACGTGGATCTGGCGCTGCTCCTGGGGCCTGCCATATCCTTGCTGGCCCTGGGGCTGGCGATGCTCAGGCTTGTCCCCGCCTTGCTGCGGCTCCTGGCGAAAACAGGCGATCGCAGGCTTCCCCCCTGGGTAGTCCACATGCTGCGCCGCACAGCCCGCGAACCGCTGGCCTACGGCGCGCTCGCCGTGCTGCTGATGCTGGCAGCCTCTCTGGGCGTATTCGGGGCCGCCTTCGGCGCTACCCTGGCCAGGGGCCAGGCCGATGTGACCCGTTACCGGATTGGAGGGGAAGTCGTGGCGTCGGCGCAAACAGCGGGCCTGGATATTGCGGGAGTCCAGGCCGCCCTTCCCGTGTATCGGGGCCGGATGGGCACGGCCACCGACCCGCAAGGCACCAGGGGCTACAGCCTGCTTGCCGTTGACCCGTTGGACGTATCGAAGGTCGCCTGGTTCAGGGATGACTTCGCCGGCAAGCCACTGGAAGACCTGTTGCTCCCGCTGCGGAAGCCTTCTCCAGTAGACCCGGGCATCGCCATCCCAGGGGGGGCCACAGCCATTGGACTCTGGGTCAAAGGCGAACGCGACTTCTCCAGCTATGACCTGCGGCTGCGGATCCGGGACTCGCAGGGAAGCTATGGGACACTGCGGCTTGGCGGCATCAACTCCACCGGGTGGGAGTACCTGGAAACGCCTCTACCGGAGAGCGCTTTCATGCAGCCCCCGCTGTGGCTCACGGGAATCCTGATCCGCGGCGGGTCGTTTACGGGATACGGGGCAGGCTGGCTTGCCCTCGACGATCTCTCCGTGGTTGTCCTGGGCGAGCGTGAGGTCATAGATGAGTTCGAGACTGCCGGTCCCTGGCTGGCGCTCCCCAACCTGGGCACCGCGTCGGACAGCTTGAGCGCTAATTTCGTTGCCGCGCATACCGGAACGCGAGGCCTGCTCTTTTCCTGGACACACCCCATTTCAGCCACCTATCGCGGCATGATCGTCCCCGCGTCGCCTGCGCCGCTGCCTGCCCTGGCAAGCCCACCCTTTCACGTTGGCCAAAGGCTGGTAGCCGCCATCGAATCGCAGCCGGTGGAGCTGGTCGTAGAAGAAGTCTTGAGCGGCTTCCCCACGCTGTATCCGGAGGATACCCCTTTCTTCATTGTCAGCCAGGACCACATGTATCTGTTCCTCCTGTCGGTAGGCGTCATAGTCCGCACCGACATTACCGAGCTCTGGCTCAGCCTCGACCCAGAGGCCGACAGGACAGCCGTCCTCGCCCAGCTACAGGAGGCGTCGCCTCCTGGGGACGTGGTCCTGGACAGGGAGGTCCTGGCGGCGGAAGCGGCCGGCGATCCTCTTCGTGGCGGGGCGTGGAACAACGTCGCACTCCAGGGAGCAATCGCTCTGGGCCTCACCTCACTGCTGGGGTTCGGGCTGTACGCGGGGATTGTCGTGCATCGCAGCCGGTTGGAGCTGGGCGTGCTGCAGGCACTGGGGTTTTCCCGCCGGCAGGTAGCTCTGCTCCTGGCAGCCGAAGGGGCGCTCATTGGCGTCATCGGGCTGAGCGCAGGCCTGGTTATGGGGGCGTGGCTGAGCCGTTGGAGCCTGGGGTTCATGAGTGTGACCGCCGGGGGCAAGGTCCTTGCCCCACCGCTGGTGTTGACCACCGAAACGTGGCTGCTGGGCCTGGCCCTAGCGCAGGCCCTGGCCGCAGTGCTCATCAGCTCTGCCATCGCCCTCTTGCTTGCTCGCAAACTGCGCCTGCACGAGGTGCTCCGGGTGGAGGAGTAGGATGAACCTGGCATCGCTATTGCGTTTTTCCAGCGTTGTGGCCTGGCGGCGTACAGTAGCAGATTGGCGTCTTCAGGCTGCGGCTGCCATCGGCGTCATCCTCGCTTCCACCCTCCTCGCTGCTGGGGCGGTCTATTCCCGATCACTGGAAGAGACTGCTCTGCAACATGCCCTTTCCAGAGCCACTCCTGAGGAGGTCAACCTGACGGTGCGTGTGTTCCATGCCCTGGAGCGGCCGGTCTTCCGTTCCACGGAGCGTTTTGTCCTACAGCGTGTGTACGAGCCTCTGAAGCCGCATGTGAAAGAGCCGGTGCTGCTGGTGCAGACATCTACGCTGTATTTCACTGGACTGTATGAAGAGGAAGTTGAGGAGGCCGAAAGGCCCCGGGGCAACCTGCAGGCAATCACCGGCATTGCCCAGCATGTCCGCGTCCTGGAAGGCCGGCTTCCCCAGCCATCCACCAGCGAGATGGAGTTTGTCACGGACGCAAAAGGGGTCGCTCTGCTTGGGCTGCACATGGGGCAAACCCTCCATGTGTTCTCAGCCATCGGTGGCGACGCATCCAAGCTGGTGCCCGTGCGCCTGGTGGGGGTCATAGAGCCGCTCGATGGGGCCGATCAATACTGGCGTATCGGCACGCGCCAGCGGGCGAGCCAGAGCGGGCAGCCGTGGACAAGCATCCCGATGTACGCCGACGTCGACGCCCTATTCGACGAGGCCGGCGCAGTTATCCCTGCCCTTCACACTGATTTCGTGTGGCTGTTCGTGGTGGACCGCCAGGGGTTGCGCGCGCCGGAAGCGGCCAACCTTGGGCGGGCCCTGCAGGGTGTGGTGGCCGACGTGCAAAGGAACCTGGCCAACTCCGCCTGGGATACGAAGTTGATCGGGATCCTTGACCGTCATGCCGCCTTGCTGGTGGTGGCGCGGGTGCCCCTGTTCCTCGTGCTTTTCCTTGCGGTGGGCGTGCTGCTGTATTACCTCTTCCTCATTGCAGGGTTCCTGGGACGCCTCCGCACCCCAGAGGTGGCTCTTCTCCGCAGCCGGGGCGCATCGCTCTGGCAGGCAGGGGTCGTCATTCTGATGGAAGGTCTCATCATGGCCACCCCTGCCACGTTGCTCGGGCCGTTTCTGGCGCTGGCGCTGGTGGCCGTGACCGGCCGGCTGTTCCCGGCTTCGGTGACAGGCGCCGGCCTCCAGTCCAGCGGGATTACCGTCGGCGCGTACCTTCTCGCAGGCATAGGCGCCGTGCTGGCGGCGGCGGTGTTCTCACTCTCCACCCTAAGCGCGTCGCGACGGGGCAGCTTGTCGGTCCGGTCGTCGGTCGCCCGCCCGCCAACGCAACCCTTGTTCCTTCGATACTACCTGGACGTGGCGCTGCTGGTCCTGCTGGCGATGGTCTGGTGGCAGATCAGGGCCAGAGGAACGTTCCTCGTCAGGCCGGTAGGTGAGGCGCAGTTCTCTCTCGACGTGGCGCTATTGCTGGGGCCGGTTGTCGGCGTGCTTGCCGGCGGCCTGATCGTCCTGCGAGTGTTTCCGCTGCTTATGACCGCCGTGGGGAAAGCCGTCGAGCCCTTCGGAGCGCCGTGGCTGGTGCAGTCGCTGCGCCGTTTGGGGAGGGATCCCGTGCCCTCAGCCTCACTGCTGGTGCTTGTGGCCCTGGCTACGTCACTGGGCGTTCTGAGCTCAACCGTTGTCGCAACACTTGAGCGGAGCCAGCGAGACCAGGGCGCATACGAAGCAGGGGCGGGCTTCCGCGTATCGCACTACCTGGGCGATAGGGTTGCGGCAGGGCAGGGGGTTGGCCCGGCCCTGGAGGGGCTACCGGACGTACTCGCCGCGGCAGATGTGCTCCGGGTTGAGACCAAGGTCTACACCGAGTCCCTGGGGGACGACGTCATGCTCATGGCGGTGGACCCCAAGCGTTTCGGTCAGGTTGCGTGGAACAGGGAGGACCTGACGGGCGGACCTCTGGCCAGGGCCCTGGTCCCGCTGGCCGCCGGCGCTCCTCAAACGGGAGGCATCCAGTTGCCGCCGGACACGAAGGCCCTGGGAGTATGGGTGTACCCAGGCCGCCTCACGCGCGGCCCCTCTCTGTTCGCCCGCCTGCAAGATGGGGCAGGCAAGTACTTCGATGTGCGCTTCGGCCAGCTTGGCGACCAGGGGTGGGACTATCTTGAGACTCCAATTGTCCCCTTTGTCACCGATTCTCGTCGCGCCGCCTCCCTGACCGTGATCCCGCCGTACGTGCTGCATACCCTTTGGGCCGGGTCGGCACCGGGTGTCTACACCTCAGGGGTAGTGTTTCTTGACCAGCTTCAGGCAGTTACGCCTGCCGGAGCCGTGGTGGTGGCGCCGTTTCAGGACGTCGCGGGCTGGCATTCGCTTGAAGACCCCCTGGCCAACGGCCTGTACCTGTTGGACACCAGCGATACCGTGGTACGCCCGGGCCGGAGAAGCGCCATGTTCCAGTGGGGCCGGGGCGGGTTGTCCCTGAGAGGCATCCGGGCTGGGGAGCCTGAAGAGCCGATGCCAGCCTTGGTGAGCGAGACCTTCCTTGAGTCGAGCCACGCCAAGGTTGGCGAGACCATGTACGTGTTCATTGCAGGCATCCAGGCGCCGGTGAAGATTGTGGGCGTGTTGCCGTATGTGGCTTCCCTCGACCCCCACAAGCTGCCCTTCATGGTGGTAGACCTGCGCGCCCTCCTCAGCTACACGGCGCTGCACGCTCCGCAACCCCAATACCCTATGATGGAAACGTGGGTAAAGGCGGAAGGTCCGGCGCTATCTGGGGCGTCGCTTCTGGCCGCTGCCAAGGCCCTGGGAGACCCCCAGGCCCGGGTCCAGGACGGCGCAGCAGTCGTTTCAGAGCGGGAGTCGCATCCATTGCTTGCGGCCGGCTGGAGCGGGCTGCTTGCCCTTTCGTTCCTATCGGTGGCCCTGGCAAGCGCATCAGGGCTGCTGCTGTACACCTACATAGACGCCAGGGAGCAGATAGGGAACCTCGCCATTATGCGTACCCTGGGCTTCTCCAGGCCGCAGATCAACGGCGTGGTATGGTTCAACCTGGTGATGACTGTGGTGGCGGGGGGCCTTCTCGGCGCATGGGGCGGCAGGCTGCTGGCTTCGGCGGTGCTCCCTCTGATGGCAATCGCCGAAGGAGGCGCGCGGGTAACCCCTCCAATGGTGGTCCAGAGCGACTGGAACGCGCTCTTGCTGGCGTATGCCGTGCTGGGTATCGTCATGGCCTCTACCATTCTGGCGCTGGCGCAGGCTATGGCAAAGCTGGAGGTCCAACGGCTCCTGCGGGTAGCGGAAGCCTAGCGCGTACGGGAGTTCTCATGAACGGAGACAAGGGTATCCTTATCCATTGCCAGGACCTGTTCAAGATATACAAACAGGCCGAGCTTGAGGTCGTTGTCCTCCGGGGGCTGGACCTGGAGGTCAGGGCAGGGGAGTTCTTGGGCATCGTGGGCGCCAGCGGCTCGGGAAAGACCACGCTTCTGAATATCCTGGCCGGCCTTGACACACCATCCGCGGGGCAGGTGCGCGTTGGGGAACGCGACCTGCTGGACATGAAGGAAGGTGAGCGGGTGCAGTACCGCCGCCGCGAGGTTGGGTTCGTGTGGCAGAGCCCTTCACGAAACCTGCTGGGCTACTTGACCGCACAGGAAAACGTGGAGATGCCCCTGGCACTCCTGGGCGCTTCCGCCGGAGAGCGCAAGCGGAGAGCAAGGGAGTTGCTCGGCATCCTGGGGCTTCAAGATAAGGCGCACCGCTTGCCCAACCAGCTTTCCGGCGGCGAGCAGCAGCGGGTGGCCATCGCCACCGCCCTGGGCAACAACCCGCCGCTGCTCCTGGCTGACGAGCCGACCGGCGAGCTGGACACACGCACCGCTGACGAGGTCCTGGGCTGGCTTCAGAAGCTGTGCAAGACCCTAGACGTGACCGTCGTGGTCGTCACTCACTACGAGGGCGTCTCCCGCTACGCCGACCGGGTGGTGCACATGCGGGACGGGCGCGTCGAGTCGGAGACGGTGGTGGAGGCAACATACCGAAGGCCTGACGAGCTGACGCGGGAGGAGTACCTGGTTGTTGACCGGGGCGGGCGTCTCCAGCTCCCCCAGGAATCCCTGGACAAGCTGGGGTTGGAAGGACGCGCCCATGTGGAGGTCCAGGATGACGGTATCCTAATAACGCCTCCCAGGAGGAAGGAATGACCTCTCAGGACGGCCGTAGTCCGATCCTCTCCGCGCGGGACCTCGTCCGGGTGTTTCAAAGCGGCAGCGCCGAGGTGCGCGCCGTCCAGGGCGTCAGTCTGGACGTGGAGCGAGGCGAGTTCCTGGTGCTGCTCGGACGCTCCGGCTCCGGCAAGACGACGTTGCTCAACCTGCTGGGCGGCCTTGACCGGCCAACCAACGGCGCGGTGCTCTTCGAGGGCAGGGATATGGGGGGCATGCCGGACAGCGAACTGACGGCTCTGCGGCGCACGCGATTGGGGTTCGTGTTCCAGTCCTTCGGGCTACTGCCGCTGCTTTCGGCCTATGAGAACGTTGACCTGTCCTTGCGCATTAGCGGCGTCTCCTGGAAGGAGCGAAGGGCCAGAGTTGAGGAAGCTCTGGAACAGGTGGGGTTGCGCGCCAGGGCCAAGCACAGGCCGTTTGAGCTTTCCGGCGGCGAACAGCAGCGTGTAGCCCTCGCACGGGCGCTGGTGACACGGCCGGCGGTCCTGCTGGCCGATGAGCCTACGGGCGACCTGGACTCGGCCACCGGCGCCGCCATCGCGCGCCTGCTCCGTCAGGTGGCGTCGGAGAGGGGCGTCACGGTGATTATCGCGACACACGACCTGCGCCTTGCCGGCCTTGCCGACAGGGTGAAAGAAATGGTGGACGGCGCTTTTGTCGAGGATGCAGCGGCGGCCGCTTTTGCGCCCAAGAGGGCGTGATGCCTGCGCTCAAGCCTTTTCAGGACGCGTCCTTCTCCCGGAAAATGGCCAGGGAGCTCGTGTAGGTGTGCAGGTACGTGGCCTTGCCTACGGGACCTATCTCGCCGGCGCAGAAGAACCCTGCCAGCGGCATTGGACCCAGGGCGGCCCGCAGGAGCGAGGAATCATGGTCGGGCACTCCATACAGTCCTGCGCCCCGCCCATTGCACTGGAAAAGCAGCACGCCTTTTGGCGGGTTCTCGTGCCCCACTCCTCGGTACCGGCCAAGCTGACCAAGCAGGTCCTGAGCGGAGGTCGCTGCATCGCGCACGTAGAACCGCACAATCTGCCCTTCCTGCAGGTCACCGCGAATAGTCAGCGCGCCGTCGTCGCGTTCCGCGCCGATAATCCTGCGAATGAGAAACTCGCCCGCGGACGCCGTGTCTATGTCTGCAAGAGGGTCTGTAGCTAGCCCCAGGAACAGGGCTTGCCGCATGAGGACCTGCTCATTGGGGGAGAGGGTAGGGAAGAGGCGGCGCAGGTATGCAACGGGCGTTTCGCCGTCTATTTCCATGAGCATGTTCCGGTAGCAGCGGGTGATGGATCTCGGTTCTCCGATGGGATGGCACCCCTGGGCGACCAGCGCGTCCACCGTTATGTTGCCTGACAGAGCCACGCCCACCGCACCATCTGTGTACACCCCACTCTCCAGGAAGAGGGTATGAGCGCCTGGCCCCCTGCCTCCACTGGCCAGGCCGCCGACCTTCACCGAAGCCGGATAGGCGAAATCCAGCCCTTCCAAAAGCTCCTCCGAATCCATAGAGAAGGGGTCTACGAAGAGCAAGAGGCTTGGAGCGCTGCCGGGCGTAGTGCCTACCACTTGCATCCAAGCATCGGGTGGATGGTCGGGTGTGGGAAGACTTGTCGGCGACAGCCGGAAGGGGGCGATCACGGTCCCCGGCAGGTGGCCGGCGATGAGCGACACCGCCGGCCGGTCCTCAATTTCGCGGCCCTCGGCAAGCACGCCCCCGGCGCTGCATCCAACGATGAGCGACCCTGGGAAGCGCGACGCCAGCATGGCGGGGACGCGTTGCAGGAGGGGGCCGTAGCTGGTGGAGGCAAAGACCACCACGAGGCTAGGGGGGGCGTCTGCGCCAAGCTGTTTCGATACGCTGATGGCGCAGTAGGCCAATCCGCCTCTGAGGTCAGATGAATCGTTGATGGCAGACGCCCACTTCATATGCACGCCTCTTGCCCGTCATTCCACATCAGCCCACATCACGCCACAGAGGAGGCCGTTACTGAGAGAGGGACGCCAGCCTATTCAGCAAGCGCATTGCCCAACGACGCAGGTCGTCGTCAATGTCCTTGCCGCAATGAGGACACTCCCAATCTCCAAAGCGCAAGCGGGAGTCGCAGTTGGGACAACAAAGGTTCTCCGCAAGACTGTTCAGGACTGCTATGATGCGCTGTTCGCTGGACGCATTCACATTCATCTGTTGTTCTTGGGGAGGGAAGCCATCTCTTTTTCCCGCATCTCCGTCCGCAGGGCGGGCTCCCGCAACTCTTGAGTTTCTCTGCCACATTTTGGGCACGCTACCATGACGTAAGAGGACAGGAAGAGGTTTTCCTTCTTGATGGATAGCCGTCCAACTTCCGTGCCACAGACCGAGCACTTCTGGACGACTTCTATGGTGTCTCCGGGCATAGGAGTTCTCCTGCGAACTTGTAGCACCTGGCATCGCAGGGTATAGGATAGCACGTCCCCCCTGGGTGGTCGCAATGGCAGCGGGGCGTTCACGGCCAGCGCGTTCGATCAAAAGCAGGAGAACGTGGACAGGCGGCTTGCTTTACGTTCGCACTGAGGCCAAAATAGAGGCCAAAAAGCGGGCGTCCTCTGCTGGAGCCCGTATTCTCTGTGAGGACGTCAAACGTGGCTAAGGTATTCGGCTATGGGCTAGCCCATGGTGTGGTGGGAGCTGTGATTGGGGGGATGCTCATTGGCTTGTGGGGGTGGTATCAGGACAAGAGCAATCCCACAGGCTGGGGCGCTGTCTACACCGTTGTCTTTGCCTTGATGGGTATGGTGGGAGGGGGCGCGCTAGGCGCAGTGGTGGGCGGCGTGCGAGCGATGCGCGGGGGTGGTGGGGGAAAGGGGCACGCGAAGGCCGGAGGCGAGCACAAGCCTTCCAAGGCCAAAGCAGCGGCCCATCCGCCTGCCAGGGCGCGAAGGCGCAAGAACAAGAAGAGGTAGAGGGTGTGGCTGGAATGCCCGGCGGCTGCGCGGGACTGGGCCTCGCCGGCTTTGGAGGAGCCTGAAGCAAGCGCAGGCGCAGCCCAGGAGATGCGGGCTTGCATTGCGTTAGGAACGTCCAGCCTCATAGGTATGACGCCTTGCCAGACGGGGCCGTCCAACCGCTCCGTTCGCATTGACACACAGCGCGCGCATTGGTAGCATAGGCGGTGGAGCACGGCGATAGCGGTATCATTCGCGGCAAGTGAGAGTGCGTTGCGCAAGGCGACCATACATCAGACTGATTCCTCTTTGCTTGTGAGGGTTCTTTCTCTTTTTGTGAAGAAATACAACTATTATTGGGACATCCATCAGCAATGGGAAACGCGGCTCGGATAGGTTAACCTTCCGAGCCTTTTTCTTGCAAACCGCAATAAGGCGCAACAGGCGCCGATGCCGGCAAACACGCGCAGGAGGTCAAGATGACTACGGCTACGAATAAGGTTGAAATCCGCCGAGGCCTGATGGGCGTCTATTTTGACAGGAGCGACTCCTGTTTCATAGACGGCACCGTTGGCAAGCTGTTGTATCGCGGCTACGATATTCACGAGCTGGCTGAGAACTCGACTTTTGAGGAGGTTGTCCACCTCCTGCTGTTCGGCAAGCTGCCCAATCGCAAAGAGCTTGACGCTTTCGACAAGCAGTTGCGGGCAGACCGCGATATCCCCGACAAGGTACTTGACATAATGGACACGGTCAAGAACGGGCATCCTATGGATGTCCTGCGCACGGCCGTTTCCGCGCTTTCCGCCTTTGACCCTGAGGTGAAGGACAATTCCGAAGCGGCGATCATCCGCAAGGGCCTGCGCCTCACTGCTAAGGCGCCAACGATTGTCGCTGCGCACGACCGGCTTCGCAAAGGCCTCAAACCCGTGAAGCCTAACGCCAGCCTCAACCATGCCGGTAACTTCCTGTACATGCTCAACGGCAAGATGCCCTCTGAGGATGAGATGCACATCATGGACGTGGACTTCATCCTCCACGCCGAGCATGGCTCCAACGCCTCGGCCTTCGCCGCCCGGGTGGCCGCCTCTACGCAGACGGACCTGCACTCTGCCGTGGTGGCCGGAATTGCCACCCTCAAAGGTCCCGCTCACGGCGGAGCCGCGGAAGAGGTCATGAAGATGGCGGAGGAGATTGGTCGGCCTGAGAACGCCGAGTCCTACGCCAGGAACATCCTGGATCACGGCGGCCGCGTCATGGGCTTCGGCCACCGCGTGTACAAGGCAGAAGACCCCCGAGCGCGCCACCTGCGGGACCGGTCCCATACCTTGGGCATCTCCAAGGGACAGCCCCAGTGGTTCGAGATTCTCGCAAAGCTGCAAGAGGTCATGAAGCCATACCAGGCCAAAGGCATCTACGTGAATGTTGACTTCTTTGCCGGCTCCATCTACTACCTCATGGGCATCCCGGACGACATCTTCATCTCCATCTTCGCCTTGGGACGCATCCCCGGCTGGACGCTGAACGTGGCCGAGCAGTACCGTAGCAACATCCTCATCCGCCCGCTGACGGACTACAGCGGACCCATGGACGTGCCGTACACGCCCATCAGCAAGCGGAACTAGACTGCAAGCGAGTCATGAATGCAAAGAGGGCTGGAGCAGTGCGCTCCAGCCCTCTTTGCTATACTAAAGCATACCCAATCAGGAACGCGTACGTGGCGACACGCTACAAGGACTGGCTTCGACAGGCGGAACACGATCTGGAGCAAGCGGAAGACTCCAGGAAGGCGGGCCGCCACGAGTGGGCGTGCTTTGCGTCCCATCAGGCGGCGGAGATGGCGATCAAGGCGCTCCATGACTTTTGGGGCCAGCAGTCCTGGGGCCATACGCTAATGCGGTTGCTCACCGACCTTCCTCAAGACCTGGGAGTATCCGGCGATCTTGTGGACAAGGTCCGCGTCCTGGACACGTTCTACATACCCACTCGCTACACAGATGCCCATCCGGAAGGCGCCCCCTTTGAGCGATACGGCGCCCTCCAGAGCAAAGAGGCGGTGCAGTATGCCCGTGAGGTCATTGCGTTCGTCCGTGATGCGCTGGCCAAACAGAAGGACCGTCCATGAGGCGGTCGTTGCCTGGGCCGCGCACATGGCGGGGCGTCACGCCGGCGTGGTGCGTATCGGGTACTTCGGCTCCTACGCCCGCGGCGACTGGGGCGTTGGCAGCGACGTAGACCTCATCGTCGTCGTAAGCGACTCGGACCTGCCCTTCGAGCAGCGGCCCATCCAGTGGGACACCCTCTCCTTGCCGGTACCCGCCGATCTGCTGGTGTACACGCAGGACGAATGGTCAGGTATGACCGGCCACTTCCGCGAGACGATAGACCGCGAGGCGGTGTGGGTCTATGAGAGGAACGTCTCATGAGCACACATGACCCCGCCATGCCCCCACAGGTTGCCGACCTGCTGGAGAAGCTGGAGTCGCACCGCCGGGAGCTGCTGGGCGTCCTCGGCAAGATGTCTGAGGAAGAAGCGTCCCGCCATCCCAACGGCGAGTGGTCCGCCAAACAGCAGATCGCCCACCTGGTGCAGGCCGAGCCAGCGTGGCTGGACTGGGCCAGGACTGTCCAGGACTCGCCGGGCGCCGCCGTGGGGCAGACGCCTGAGGAAGGCCAGATCTTTTTGGAGGGCGTGGCGGAGGCCGACGCGCAGCCGCTGGCGTGGTGGTTGGAGCATTTCAGGCAAGCGCGGCAGGAGACGCTGCGGCGCTTGCAGTCGGAGTTCAACCTGGCGTCTGAAGAGGCGCTGGCGCGGAAGGGGACGCACCGCACGTTCGGCGAGATGAACGTGCTGCAGTGCCTGCGCGCCATCTATCGCCACGACCGCATGCACATAGACCAGGTCATGGGCCGCGAGCAGTCCTTCGCGCCGCGCCGGGCCGACGGGCAGCGCCAGGCCATGTGACCCCTACAGCCTTTTGCCCGTCCTTGTACTCGACATAACAGACATAGTGCGAAGCAATAGATAGGGACTGTTTCCACGCCCTGTTGCTTTTCTTCTGCATAACGTATACTCATCCCCTCCCCTTCATCACACGCCGCTGTCCATTGCAGTCACAGGAGGCGTATTCATGACATCTTCCCACCCCACTCCACCTTTGGGCTATGACGATATCCGGCTGGACGCCGTGCTTCAGGTGGCCAAGCTCATGGCCGCATCCGCCGTGACCGCGCCAAAGTCCGGCGGGCAGTTGTTCCTCCGTGGCGCTCCGCTGTTTATTGAAACCGTGATCGTTCAGGACCGTGAAACGCTGACCCAGTTGGCCGAGTGGATGCGCCGGCGTGGCAACGATCGCAAAGAGCCGATCTGGTTCAGGGATGCCGAGGTGGCCGAAAAGCTGGACTGCATCCTGTTTGTCGGCCTCAAGGACTGGTATCCGCCCGTGTACGACTGCGGCGCGTGCGGGTATGCAACCTGCGCCGAGTTTATGGAGGCAACCCAGGCCCTACGGGCCGACAGCGAACCCTTTGAGTTCAAAGGGCCTCAGTGCAACCTCAGAGACATTGACCTGGGGATCGCCGTGGGTTCCGCAGCTAAGACCGCCTCGCTACACAACATTGAC
>JACQUI010000115.1 GCA_016210395.1 Chloroflexota bacterium
GACCTGGGCTGGGTGACTACCTACCCCGTCGGCGCGCGGTTTACTCCCCAGGGAATCCAGTTTGAGTACCGCTACACGAAGCCCGGCTGCGACGACTGGGGCAACTGCAAGTGCAGCGAGGTAGACCGCTACCTGGAGCGCGGCAAGCGCGTCTTCTATGTGGGCGACGGCCTCTCCGACTTCTGCCCCGCCAGGAAGGCCGAGCTTGTCTTCGCCCGCACCCGCCTGCTGGAGCTGTGCCAGAAGGAGGGCCTCCCCCACCGGGAGTTCCGGGACTTCCGCGATGTGGTGCGGGAGCTGGAAAGATGAAAATGCAAGTCACACGTGACACAATTGACAAAGAAATAGAGCAGTATCTACGCCAGCTTGAGGGGGTGTACCCGGCAGTGTCAAGAATCTTAGAAGCCAATAGAACGAACCCATATGCCCTACTGGAGTCGGTAAAAAGAGAACCTTTACATGTTGAACCATACCAAAATGTTTCTCTGTTTGAGCTAGCGAATCGTGCAGCGTCAGATTTGATACTTCTATTTGGAGTTCGCTCACTATTTCGCGAGAGGGTATTTCCTTTTGAGAGCTATGAATTAACCCTTGGCACTGAGCATGGTGATGACATAAGCGCAGACACAGGAGGCAAGACTCTTTCAGGCGAAGCATTCAACGTGGCTCAATCGTTTTTCCAAACAAAGAGGTCAACAGTCTTGAAGAAGTTTAAACAGGTGGGTAGTTCCTACAAAGTCATGATGTTTAATAGTGATGCCATCAATGACCCGTCCCGATATCATGGGCATGAGCACGGAGATGTTATGCAATGGGTGGTCAATGTTACACAATTGCTGGTGCAGAGGCGCTCATAGCGTGCTGTTACCAATCCTCAGGAGGGTGCCATGATAGACCGCTACGCGCGTCCCAAGATGAAGCGGGTCTGGTCCGAGGAGAACAAGTACGACAAGTGGCTTGCCGTGGAGCTTGCCGTGTGCGAAGCCTGGGCCGAGGCCGGCGTTATCCCCCAGGAGGACATGGCCAGGCTCCGCCACGCCACCTACAACCTGGACCGCCTGAACGAAATCTTTGAGCGCACCCACCACGACATGACGGCCTTCACTCGCTCCATCACCGAGACCCTGGGGCCGGAGGGCCGTTGGATCCACCTGGGCCTCACCTCCAACGATGTCATTGACACCGCCCAGGACCTGCAGATGGTGGAGGCTGCCGACCTGCTCCTGGAGGAGCTGGACGCCCTGCGGGAGACCATCCAGCGCCGCGCCAGGGAGCACAAGGACACCCTGATGATGGGGCGCACCCACGGCATCCACGCCGAGCCCATCACCTTCGGCCTGAAGCTGGCCCTGTGGTGGGATGAGCTCAACCGAGGCCGGGAGCGCCTGCTGGCTGCGCGGGAGCAGATGGCCGTGGGCAAGGTCTCCGGCGCCGTGGGCACCCACGCCACAGTGCCGCCGAACATTGAGGAGCGCGTCTGCGCCCACCTGGGCCTGCGGGTAGCCCCCGTGTCCAACCAGATCATCCAGCGCGACCGCCACGCCCAGTACGTGACGACCATGGCCCTCATCGCCGCGTCTCTGGAGAAGTTTGCCACGGAGATACGGCATTTGCAGCGCACCGAGGTGTACGAGGCCCAGGAGCCCTTCAGCGAGGGGCAGACCGGCTCCTCGGCCATGCCTCACAAGCGCAACCCGGAGCTCTCCGAGCGCGTCTGTGGCCTGGCCCGCTTGATCCGTGGCCACGCCGTCACTGCCATGGAGAACGTTGCGCTGTGGCACGAGCGGGACATCAGCCACTCCTCGGCGGAGCGCCTCATCCTGCCCGACTCCACCATGGCCCTGGACTACATCACCAGCCTGTTCAACCAGATCATGCAGGGCCTGCGCGTCTACCCGGACCGCATGATGGCAAACATCGAGTCCACCCGGGGCATCATCTTCTCCCAGCGAGTGCTGCTGGCGCTGGTGGAGAAAGGGCTGAGCAGGGAGAAGGCGTACGATATCTCACAAAAAGGGGCGATGCGCGCCTGGGACGAGCAGAAGGACTTCCGCCAGATCATGCGTGATGACCCGGAAGTGGCCGTCCGCCTGCCTGGCAGGGCCTTGGAAGACCTCTTCGATTACCGCTACTATGTACAGCACGTGGACGAGACCTTCAAGCGGGCGGGGATATGACGAGCCGCCATGCTGGCCACCAAACAGGAAGGAATCATGAGATGATTGATGGGAGGGAAGCCACCCAAAGAGTAAAGGACTACTTTCTCACAGCCCATGGGGAGTTCGGCGTTCTAGGCTTCCAGGTAGAAGGGGCTAGCTTCAATGAAACCACTAAGCAGTGGGTGATTCGCAGCGCATTCCTTGCTTCGCTGGGCGCACAAAAGAGGACCACCTATGAAGTGAGGCTATCCGAAGAGGGCCAGATTCTAGAAGTAAAGAAAATTGTTCCAGAAGCGGCGTAACACATGCTTTCTCACACCCCAACTCAAACCTTGGTCGTAGATACAGGCCCTCTCCTCATCCATGCGTTCTTGGCATTTGGAGAAGGCCGATACATCCAACGAGTATCAGGTAACGTCCCAACGCAAGACGCTGTCTATGTGGGTAGGTTCATAGACGAGGATCTGTTTAGCGGCGCCAGAAGGATAATCGTTACCCCCATGGTTATCAGCGAATTCCAAGCCCTCGCACAGAGTCTAACGGGGTTCGATAGAGACTACCGCGCCATGTTTCTGAGAGAATATAGTCAACGCCTTATTCATCTGGAGTACGTTTCCCCGGCATTTGACGAGCTCGTCAGGATAAAGGAAGAAAGGGACCTTTGGAGGTTGAGCTTCACTGATACCTCTTTGGTTCTCGTGGCACAGGAACGCCGAGCTACGGTCCTTTCGATGGATCTAGAGCTGATTGGCCGTTGCACCTCCATGGGCATACTCGCCCTTCACCCATATCACCTGTATCTTGAGGCATCATGACCACCATAACCACCACATCCCTTCCCAACCTCCTGCACCGAGGCAAGGTGCGCGACACCTACGACCTGGGCGGCGGGCTGCTGCTTATGGTTGCCACGGACCGCATCTCCGCCTTTGACGTCGTCTTGCCTACCGCTATTCCCGAAAAGGGCGCCATCTTGTCCCGCATGTCCGCCTTCTGGCTGCGCAAGACGGCACACATCATCCCCAACCATTTCATCGCAATGGCCGATGAGCCTGCTCCTCCAGGCGTCCGGCTCCCGCCCCTTTCGCCCGACATTGCCAGGCGCGCCATGATCGTGCGCCGCGCCCAGCGCGTTGACATCGAATGCGTCGTGCGCGGCTACATTGCCGGAAGCGCCTGGGCCGACTACAAAGCCACCGGCACAATACTGGGCCGTCCTGCGCCCAAAGGGTTGCGTGAAGGCGACAGGCTGGAGAAGCCCCTTTTCACCCCGACCACGAAGGCAGAGGCCGGTCACGATCTAAGTATGACCCATGACGAGGTTGTGGGTATGGTGGGCCAAGCCCGGGCCGCTGAGTTGGAAGAAAAGACCACCGTCATATACAATTTCGCCAGGGACTACGCTGCACAGCGCGGCATTATCATCGCAGACACCAAGTTCGAGTTCGGCGTCCTTGACGGACGGCTCATCCTCATTGATGAGGTCCTGACGCCCGATTCCAGCCGCTTCTGGGACGCCGCCGCCTACAGCCCCGGCAAGTCACAGCCGAACTACGACAAGCAGTTCGTGCGCGACTGGCTGAACAGCACAGGGTGGGACCATGAGCCGCCGGCGCCGCAGTTGCCGCCGGAGATCGTGCAGAAGACAGTCCAACGCTACAAAGAGGCCTACGCCCGACTGACGGGCGAAACTCTATCTTCATAAGACCATCTTCAGGGAGGAGCATTCATTGGCTGCGAAACAGAAACAGAAGCGCGACCAGTTACTGCGGAAGGCAGACCAGCGGGAGCAGCGCAGGGAGCGCAGTGAGGGGCGCAAGCGCAAGCGCCGGATCCTGTACCTTAGTGTATCGGCAGTTATTGCCGTGCTCGTTATCGCCTCTTTCGCCCTTCCTTCCATCCTGCCCGGAAGGGCCGCTCAGAGCGGGGGGGCCAAACAGGCGACGTACGTCCAGGGCGTTGGTCAGGAGTTTCCGCCGCCGCCGAGTCCAAACCACGTGGATGGCCGCTCCGTCACCTACTCCACCATACCCCCCACATCGGGAGACCACTGGGGAAGCTCGACGCAGTGCGGCTTCTACACCGAGGAGATACGGGATGAGATCGTTGTCCACAACATGGAGCATGGCAACGTCATCGTCAGCTACAACCTGGATAACGACACTGCAGCGAAGCTGAAGGACTACACGTTCAGCCTAAGAGATAACGAAGACTGGCTGGTCACCCGGCCCTACCCCAAGCTCAGTCCAGGCGAGGTTGCCATCGCCGTGTGGGGCATCATGGACAAGTTCACCGGCGTGGACGAGGCGCGGATCAAAAAGTTCTTCGATACCTACAAGGGCAACACGCTGTCCCCCGAGACCCGAGGCCTGGGGCAGGGCATCCCCTGCACCACCGCCCAGCGCATGGCGCAGTAGGGCGCTATGTACCTCGCAAAGGTCTACGTCACACTCAAACCCACGGTCAACGACCCGCAGGGCCGCACCGTCATGGGCGGACTGAAGAGCCTTGGCTTTGTCTCGGTGGCAGACGTGCGTGTGGGCAAGTACCTGGAAGTGCGCCTGCAGGACGCCGACAGACCACAGGCAGAAGCCAGGGTAAGGGAAATGTGCGAGAAGCTCCTGGCCAACCCGGTCATCGAGCAGTACAGATACGAAGTGGTGGAAGTCTAGGCGTTCCGGCGGCGATCTTGAGGGGGCGAGCTAACCGCTCGCCCCTTCTTGTTCACGACACACTCGTGAGCTGAAAAACGTGGCCATCGCGCCCCGCCCTACTAGCACACCAGGCTACCCTTTGGTATACTCCATCGGGTGCTCCGCCCATAGCGGGGCTATTTCTTGGCGGGGAGTAATTATGCCCGGTTACGCCGTTATCGGCGGCATGTGGGGAGATGAAGGCAAAGGCAAGGTCGTTGATTTCCTTGCCCAGGACTTCCAGTACGTAGTCCGCTACTCCGGCGGCAACAACGCAGGCCACACCGTTATCAACGACAAGGGCAAGTTTGCCCTCCATCTGGTGCCCGCGGGCATCTTCTGGTCCTCCGTGACTTGTGTCATAGGCAACGGCGTCGTGGTAGACCCTTCGGTGCTCATGGAGGAGCTGACCACCCTGCAAGAGGCGAGTGTGGACACCTCCCGCCTGGTGGTCAGCGAGCGCGCCCACCTCATCATGCCCTATCACGTCGCCCTGGACCAGTTGGAGGAGCGCGCCAGAGGCTCGGGGGCCATTGGCACCACGGGCAAGGGCGTTGGACCAGCTTATGTGGACAAGGTTGCGCGCGTCGGCATCCGCGTTGGCGACCTCCTGGAAGCCACCGATGAAGAGACGTTCCTGCCGCGCCTGGAGCAGGTGCTCAAGCACAAGAACGCTATCATCACCAAAGTCTACGGTGGCGAGCCGTTCCTGGTCCGCGACATTTATCGCAAGTGCCTTGAGTGGGAAGAGTGCTTGCGCCCGTACATCCAGCCCACCGAGGTGGTCTTGCAAGATGCCATCGCCCGTGGCGAGAACGTCCTTATCGAAGGCGCTCAGGGCGCGCTGCTGGACGTTGACCACGGCACGTATCCGTACGTCACTTCCTCTTCCCCGTCCATCGGCGGAGCGTATACCGGACTGGGCATCCCGCCACAGTCCATCGTAGGCTCCCTGGGCGTGTTCAAAGCCTACTGCACGCGCGTCGGCGGTGGCCCCATGGTGACGGAGCTCAATGACGCAACCGGCGAGAAGATCCGTGAGCTTGCGTGGGAGTATGGCGCCACCACCGGACGGCCACGGCGCGTCGGTTGGTTCGATGCAGTGGCGGCGCGCTACAGCGCGAACCTGAACGGTTTCACCTCCGCTGTGCTTACGCGTCTTGACGTGCTGGATGGGTTTCCGTCCGTCAAGGTGTGCGTCGGCTACAAGGCAGATGGCAAAATCTTCGACCGGTTCCCTGCCAGCATCTCACTCATGTCCCGCTGCGAGCCGGTGTACGAGGAGTTTGAAGGTTGGGACCAGCCGACCGCCTCGGCCAGACAGATGGCCAAGCTGCCTGAAAATGCCGTCAAATATGTGCGCCGCCTTGAAGAGCTTATCGGCGTGTCCATAGACATCATCTCCACAGGCCCCAGGAGGGAGGAGACAGTGGTCAACCGTCCGTTCGTGCGGCGGTAGATGCGGGGAAGTACAGTAGCAGTACTAGCGCAGGAAGGAGCCTTCCCATGAAACTGGTGTTTTTCAACGACTTTAGGCTAGGAGTGGTCCGGACAAGCTCGGTGGTGGATGTGACCGATGTTGTAAACGACATCCCCCATATCCGCCCTGACCAGCTCATCAACGGCCTCATCGAGCGCTTCGACCAGTACAAGGGCAAGATCGAGCAGAAGGTGGCGTCTTCGCAGGGCATCCCACTGAACAGCGTGCTGCTGCGCTCCCCGCTCCCCAAGCCCCCCAAGCTCGTGTGCATGGCCGTCAACTACATGGAGGACGGCACACGCAAGGAGCCGGCGCCCATCAACGCCTTCCTCAAGTCGCCTACCTCCGTCATTGGCGATGGCGACACGGTGGAGTTGACAATAGAGCCGGCCACCGTGTTCGAAAACGAGGCGGAGCTGGGCCTGGTCGTCGGCAAACGGGCCAGCAAGGTGAAGGCCGACGACTGGCGGGAGTACATCTTCGGCTACGTCAACTTCATTGACGTGTCTTCCCGAGGCCTGGGCGCTCCCGGCATGGATAGCTTCTTCCCTTCGAAGTCCCAGTACACCTCCGCCCCTATTGGTCCATACCTGGTCACTGCCGACGAAATCCCGGACCCCCAGAACCTCCAGGTGCGCCTGTGGATCAATGGCAAGCTGTGCCAGAACTACAACACCAACGACATGGGCCACAAGATCC
>JACQUI010000116.1 GCA_016210395.1 Chloroflexota bacterium
GGCGTCACCACGTCCATGATGACGCCGCCCTTCAGCATCTGGGCCAGGCCGGCCTTGACTTCCCAAGTACCCTTTTCCATCGTGCGAGACCTCCAATCCAAGTCTTCCGTTCGTGGTGAGCCCCGTCGAACCGTCTCTGGGACTTGATTATACCCCTTTGCAGAAGAGGGGAGCAATGAAAGCCCAAGCGAAGCGCCTCCGATGCAAGGCATGGGGTCTTACTGGGGGTGCGCTGACTGTGGTGGCTGTCTTGGAAGACCCGCTGCTCAGCAGCAGCCGCTTCTATACTTCCTCTCAGGCATTCACCTCTGCGGCGCCGGTGTTGGTCTGGTCCTGCCTCTTGGTACAATGGCGTTGCCTGGCATAGTTGCCGCCGACCATGTTGACGTACCGCATGGCAAGATTGGTGAGCATCAACTACAAGGACAGACAGACCACTACATCTCTTGCTATGATTACGCTGTCGGTTGTGCGGAGGGTAGCACGGGGCATTATGGGGGCACGATCCAGTGTACCGACAACCTGGAATTGGCGATGGTAGTGAGCTTGGTCAAGTATAACGATGGCCCCTGGGATACTGTCCCCGGCAGCGCGAAATACAAGTCATGCCGCACGCCTAATCCTCCTTGCTCATCGCTCAGCGATACGTGGGAGATGGCAGGCCTCGCGCCGGATCTCTACCGGACGGAAATGTTCAGCTTCCTGTGGCATGACGGCAGTTATGACGAGGATTATCATGAAAAGGCCTTCTTCGTAGGCTAGCCCATGGAATTCGATATAGACGAAGCCACTAGGGCCTATTTTCGCGGCGGACGCGGGTACGAGCCTGTGAAAGGGGTGCAGCACATTTTTGTGGCTGCGCTCCTGCGGCTCATGGAAGACTACGGCGGAGGCGGCGTGCTGCACTACTACCGAGGGGAGATACTGGCGAAACTGCTCGAGGGACTCGTAGAAGCGCAGCAGGAGAGGCAAGTCATCCCAGACCCGCTCGCGCTGCTGGGCGCCGAGGCGCTGGAAAAGGCTAGAGAGCAGGCGGGGGGCGAGAGCGCTGGATTCATCCACCTTGCCGGCCCGCCGCCGGGCTGGCGAATACCCTTCGATCAGGGCTACCAGGACTTTGTTGCCCGCCACGGAAGGCTGGCCCTGGAAAGGGGCGCCCGGTTCACCAGCATCTACGAGGTGCTCTACGACGCGCTGCAAGACCAGGGCGTCATAGAGCTTCTGCAGGACAAAAAGAATCTGCAGATCCTGCAAAGCCTGGGGCTGTCTGCAGTGTCTGCAGAGGAGATCAGGGAAAGAGTCAGGCCATACCTGGACCCGAAGCGCGCCGAGGAGGAAGTGGGCTGGAGGGTCCGGCGGTGGGGTATGGTCCTGCTCACCCTCAGGCCTGGCGTTTCGCGGCTCACACTGGAACCCCGCTATGACATAGCGACGAACGTGTTCCGCCTCAACAGTCTTGTCAGTGAGGCGCAATGGCTGACCCTCGACACCATATCTCTCCCTCTGGTGTTTTTCTCCGCGATCAAACAGGTCCTGCGTGGGGGGAGGACCCACGGATCTCTCGGGGAAGATGCTTTGCTGACGCCCCTTAGCGCGGCCCTGGAGACACACTTGACGGGCGGCAAGCCGGCGCCTCCTTACGCGCGGAGGCAGAACCCGGACGGCTCGGTCAGCATGTACGGGGCAGTGCCGCAGGACCGGCTCAAGGTCCCTCCTGAGGTCGAAGCGTTCCTCATCCGCCACAGGGACACAGCGATGGGGCGTGGCGACCCCTTCACGTCGTGCAAGGAAGTGCTCCTCGACCTCTTGGGCTATGAGGAGATCCAACGGGTCGCTAGGGAAGCGGGCGTTGAACTTGACACCTTGCGCCCGCGCTTCGAATCGCTCTAGGGCGGCTGCATGCCGTTGGTAGTGAGTGAGGCGCCACACGCCCCTTTCTCTCATGTGGCCCCCTGCCATCCGCCCCTTCCCCATCCCCACCTCGGCCCGCTACCCTCTTTCCATGAGCATACCGGCAGCCCGCGCCTTCACCTCGCGCCAACCCGTCCGTCATGGCACACCAAGTGGATTGGATTTGTTTCCCCAAAGGCGTCAGCAACGCAATCGTACCTTTCCGATTCACACTTGAATGCGAGTTGACAAGGACCAGGTAGTACTTCGGGGCAGGATGCTATGGCAACGAGATCGCAGTTCCCCTCGTCCTCTCGTGCGTAGCTGATACCGTCCCGACTGTGCTAAGTGTGGTGGGGAGATTATTGCGGCCCCGGACAACCTCCAGGGCAATGAACGGTCTCACTTTGGCGGTTGGAATCCACGCTGCTCCACCAGCGATATTTGAACTTTTCCAGGCTCTGTCCTCTTTAGTGACCTCTTCAGCCGCCGGACATTGCGTAAGCAGTTGTCCTAGCCGGGAGCAACGATGTAAGATGCCAGCATGAAACGGGTACGACATTGGCTGTTGGCCCTTGCCTTTGCCTTACTAGCCTTAGCAGCTTGCACGCGACCTGCGCTGACACCTACCACGAACCTGGCCCCTATGCTCACTGCCACACCTACGCCTACCATCACCCCGGTACCTCGAATATGGCCCACAGCACCACGACCCACGCCCACGCCAACATCTCCATCTACGTCCACATCGGTTGCTTCGACACCCACCTCTGCGCCGACACCGCTACGTACCACCACTCCGATGCCAAGATTAACTCCCACTCCGCTTCCTACACCTGCGCCACTGCCCACCCCAGCAGCTACCAGCACCCCAATAACGCCGACCTCCACACCTGCGCCAACACCGCCTACTTCACTCACATTGAAGAAACGTGGAAATCAACCGTCAGACCTGGTGATTACTCCTGATGGTTCCCGGTTGTACGTGACCGCCATGGGCACGCACAATGTGTTCGTTGTAGACACGAAGACCGATGTGATCATGGACGTAATCGACCTGTGGGAGGGGGAATCCCGAGGCAGTTGGCCCTTCCGTCTGGCCATCACCCCCGACGGCGGCAAGGTGTATGTCGCCAACATGATGAGCGACAACATCTCAGTCATTGACACTGGGGTCAACCGTGTAGTAGCGACCATAGACCTGGGGCATTTTGTCCACGATGTAGCGTTTACGCCGGACGGACAGACCGCCTATGCAGATCTAGGTTGGGACCGGTTGGCGGTGATCGACCCGGATACGGACTCCGCGGTAGGTACTGTTCCTCTGGAAAAGGGGGACCAGACGTATGCTCTGGCCGTTTCTGGCGATGGCCGCAGGGTCTATGCAGTGAGCCAAGCCGGAGGAGGACGAATCTACGTCATTGACACTGCCACAAACATGTCTATTGACCGCTTTGAACTGGGAAGGAACTTGTCCAATCAGGGTCTGCTCACAATTTCCGCTGACGATAGCAAACTGTACCTGGCGAGTGGCGTTACGAACACTAGCTACGAGCGCCCTGAAGAAGGTGCAAACAAGGTCTACGTGATAGATTTGTCCACAAGGGCGGTGATCGCTGAAATCGTGGTCAAAGGCGGCCCAATAGCGACGCGGCTGTCTCAGGATGGAAAGAGGGGCTACGTGTCAACCTTCGCGGCCAGGCAGGTATTTGAGATAGACCTTGCTAGCGACGTTGTAGTTGGACAGATCCAATGGGGCGAAGTTCTTGCAGGGGAAGAATGGAAAAGGAGCGACCTCAGGGACATGGCTGTTACTCCGAATGGAGCCAAGCTGTACATCACGGGGTGGGATGCCGATGCCATTCTGGTGGCTGATCTGACCTCCGGGCGCATGACGAACGCCATGGATTTGAACTACATTACGGCTTCCGCCTGGGAAGTCGCCGTCAGCCCTGACGGCAAGCGGCTATATGTCGCGGTCGACAGCCATACGACCCAAGCAGATTCGAGTTTGGTTGTGATCGACACTGCCACCAACACCATAGTCGAGGAAATCCTCCGAGTTGCCCCGAAGGTCTCCACTCCGCCACATAGTCCATTCGTTTCATCTGACGGGCGGCTTCTATACGCGGTAACCGATGAACTCGTTGTCATAGAGACGGATACCAATCACGTTGTCCGCAGAATACCCTTTGGGAAAGAGCAGGGATACTTCTATGACGTGGCCGTCGTGCCAGATCAGCAAAAGGCATACGTAACTCACATGGGCAGCGAACATGTTTTCATCCTGGACCCGGTATCGGGGGTGGTATCTGGGATACTCAATGTTGGGTGGTATCCGCAGATGGTGGCGGTGACCCCTGATGGCAAGAAGGCCTATGTCTCACGTCAAAACAACAAGTATGACCGTGGAGGTCTCACAGTCATAGACACAGAGAGCGACCAGATTGTCGCCGCCGTTGACCCGCCCGATGGCACGACTGGGACGAACGGGCGTGTTGATATGCTGGTGGTAAGCCCGGACGGCGCATACGTTTATTGGGAGACTTCGCCGGACCGAGTGAATGTTGTAGAAGTGGCAAGCAACCGGATAGTGAACACGATCAACCTAGGTGGTGACGCCAGGCACATTTGGGCGACTAGAGGGGTGCATCCCAGCGACATTGCTTTCACGTCAAACGGTTTGCGAGCTTACATTCCATGCGGAGATGCGTTTTACGTGGCCGTTTTGGATGTGCCTACCGGCAAGGTAGTCGCCCGGATTGCGGACGTAGGGCTGGAGCCGGTAGCTATTGTCATCACGCCGGACGATAGGTTCGCTTATGTAACGAACAAAGAGGGGGAGAGCGTTTCTGTGATCGACCTCACTGCGGATGAGGTCGTTGCCAGTATCCCCCTTCGGCGATGAGTCTCGCCTGCTGAAGCGAGATCCAACATTACCAGGTGAATCGATCCAAGGCGTTACCTGTGATGTCTCATGCTCATATTGACCGACACGAGAGCTACGAGGCAGTCAAATAGCCAAGGAGTTGCCGCAGCCTCGGCACCAGGTCAGGCCGCAAAGAGTTCGAGTACTGTCCACAGTGGCCCACCATCGTGTATAAATAAAAGCAAGAACTCCGGTTTTCTGTTCCATCAGGTAGTCTGGTGGAAGAGGCACCGTGTAGACCAGCACCGCACCTTCCCGGCTCACCCGCACCTCTTCCACAAAGGTCTTGATGAACGACCTCTGTTCCGCCAGGTTCCCCTTGCTCAGGAGCTCCTGCAGGTCATCCGCGTAGTGCGTCACCAGAGCCAGGTCCGCCAGCTCCTGGCGCCGCTCGACTACCATCTGCTCCAAGTCCTCCCGCGCCGCCATCAACTGGTCCTGCCGCACACGTAGCTGCTGGATACGCGGCCCCAGGTCATCCAGCGTGAGCTTGCCCGTCTCCAGCGCGTCATAGAGCCGTTCCAGCCTCGTGGCCACATCGTCCAGGTCTTCCTTGACCGCTTCCAACCGCTCACGGCGCTCGGTGGAGGTGGAGTCCATCTCCTCTGCCAGCAGGCGCACCAGCGCCCGGAGGTGCTCCTGTGTCAGCACCTGCGCCTTGAGCTCGTCGATGACGTGCCGCTCGAATTTGGCGGCATTGAGGTACGGGGCGTCGCACGCCCCCTTTCCCTGACGTATGAGCGTGCCGCACACGTAGTAGGCGAACTTGCCGCTCTTTGCTTCCTGTCCGATCAGGGCCTTCCCGCAGGTGGCGCACTTGGCGATGCCGCTGAGCAGGTAGTTGCTGGCCACCCGCCGGGGGTGGGACATCTTGGGAGCCCGCTCCCGCAGCAGCTCCTGCGCCCTGTCAAAGGTCTCCCGTTCGACAATGGCGGGCCAGGCATCCTCGACGCGAATGGGCGGAGCGCCGTTGGTCTTCTTAGTGACGGCGCCCCAGACCAGCGTCCCGACGTAGGCTTCGTTGGTAAGGACTTTGTGGATCGTGGTCACCCCCCACCTCTTGGCCCGGGGCGGCGCGATGCCATCCTTGTTCAACTCCTGGGCGATTTCCTTGAGTCCCCGCCTGTTCAGCACCCGCTGGAACATCCTGGTCACGATGGCTGCGGCGTGGGGATCAGCCTCCAGCGAGGCCCGCTCCGCCCTGCCGTCCTTCACCTTGACCCGCCGGTAGCCGTAGGGGGTTCCCGGCGAGACCAGGTACCCTCTGGACGCGCTCTCCCGCATCCCTCGCATGATATCCTGGGCCAGGTTCGCCGAATAAAACTCATCCAGGCTCTCGATCATCGCCTCTAGCAGTTTCCCCGTGGGGGTGTCGTCGAAAGGCTCGGTGATGGAGATGACTTGCACGTTGTGTTTGCGCAGCAAGGTCTTGTAGACAATAGAGTCCTCCCGGCTGCGGGCGAAGCGGGAATACTTCCAGACCAGCACCATCTCAAAGGGTTTCGAGCCCTTGCGAGCATCGGCAATCATCTTCTGAAACTGGGGCCGGTGGGCCGTTCGGCCGCTCTCAGCCTCGTCCACGTACTCCCCCACGCTCCGGTAGCCGTGCGTGGAGGCGTACTCCCGCAGGTTCTTGAGCTGTGCAGTGATGGAGAGGTCCACATCCTGCCGGTCACTGGAGACTCTTGCGTACAGAACGACATTCATAACGTTTCCTTTCCCACTAAATGATCTGATAGGCCCTGGGCCTCCGCTCGGGTTGCACGGCGCCCACCTGGGTCTCCAGGAGACCTCGATCTCGGTGGTGCAGGGCCAGCAGCATCACCTTGGCAAGCCTTCCCGCCCAGTGCACCGGCCTCACCAGCACGATGAGATCGTTGTAGCCCCAGAAATCGAACCCGGAGACCCGCTCCACAAGCAAGGGCCGGCCCGTCTCGATGACGTACTGGGCCGCAGAGCCCGGCAACACGGTACCACCCATGCGGGGCATGACGTGACGAGGGTACTCGAATGCCCGGAAGCTGCTCCCTGCTCGTACCAGGGGGAACCTCGCCGTTCTCGCCACGTGTACAACTTCAAACTCGCGGGGGCTGACCGACCATGGCCACGACTCGGGCGTTCCGGCGGTGGTGCGCTCATACAGCGCAGCGATGAAGTCTATTTCGGAAGCGAGGACCTCTTTGGCCCGGTACATCACCGACGCATAGGAACGCTGGAAATGTTGCCGCATGGCGATGAGATCCAGCCCCGAGGCATAGAGAAAAGGCCGGAAGATATCCGGCTGCATGAGGACTGAAGCGGCGAAGCGGTCTGCGGCACGGCATAGGGCCTGCTGGCTCGGTCGCCGAAATTGGTGTTTGCGCCGCCACCACTCCGCGTACACCAACTCGAAGGTCTCGTGGAGCACGGTGTGCTCCTTGCCTCCCTCCCACTGTGCCTCCTCGTAGAGGATCGTCGGCGCGCTGCCCTTCTGCGCATAATGAACCCCCCGTAGACCGGAAAGCCGGTCCGGACGGACCGTCGCGACACCATTGCTCTCCAGCAGACCCTTCAGATCCTCCAGCTTCGGACCGGGCGAGAGATGGAAGAAGTGGACGAACTCCTCCGCAACGGTGTCCACAGTCAGGCTGCCGTGGCCATTCCGTTCTTCCAGATGGGTACAAA
>JACQUI010000117.1 GCA_016210395.1 Chloroflexota bacterium
ACCAAGGGATGTTGCGCTTTGCCACCGCCGCCGCCGCCGCGCTGTTTATTGTGGTCGTGGCGGGCGACCTGGCGCTAATCCGGGTCGGCACAGGTGGAGGACTAGCTGCGGAGCGCCAGAGCGCGCCTCCCGCAACTCCGTTGGACGCAGCGGCCGAACGGGGCACTGTTGACGCGACCAGCCTGGCGAGTGAGGCGGCGACGCCCGGGAGCGGAGGCCAGGCTGCGCTCGCAGCCACGCTCGCTCCCGAGGCTACGCCATCGCCATCGCCTGAACCGCCTGCCGCATTTACCGCATCGAGCGACACATCGTCCACGCCGTCGCCCATACCTGACGAGTCGTTCAAAGACACCAGCGGCGAGACCACGGCAAAGGCCCGCTCTATCGAAGCGGCGCCCCAGCCGCCGGCGGACCTGCGTGACAGGCGAGAGGGCCGGCCCCTGCTGCGCTGGGCCGAGGCAGTCCTGGCAGGGGCGTTCGTCCTCTTGCTGGCGCTGACCCTGGTAGGACGCCGGCGCGCCAGCGGCGCTGACGGAACTTTTCGCCGGCGGGTTTCGTCTTGACTAGTAGGAGCGCCGGAAACTCGGCCTCATTTCGCAATCATAGAAGTGTCCAAGGAAAAAGGAGGAACTCATGACTGGCTCCATTCGAAAGCTCATCCCAATGGCGGTGCTGGCGGGCGTGCTCGCCCTGAGCGTGGCCTGCACCCAGGCGAAACCCTCGCCGACGCCGGGCGTCACGCCGCCCACGCAGGGCAGCGGGGATGTCACCGGCACAACCCCTTCGCCCGATGTCGGCGCACCTACGGGAAACGGGACGAGCAGCGGGTCCGGGTCGTTCTTTGGCGGGTCGCCGTTCTTCGGGAGCTCGTCCGCTGAGGCCGCGGGCTATTCCTACTACACTGCGCCCCAAGTCGGTGCGGGGACACAGGCAGGCATCTGGGTGGGCGGATCGGGCCGCGTGGTCATCACGCCGGACCTCGCCATCCTGAGCGTGGGCGTCGAGGCCCACAACAAGTCGGTGGAGTTGGCAAGGGACGACGCTGCAAAAGCCATGACCGCAATCATGGACGCGCTGAAGAGGAACGGCATTGCAGACAAGGACATTCGCACCGAGTACTTCAACATCCAGCCGCAGTATGTGTGGAACGACTTTGCCAAGCGGCAGGACATCACCGGCTATCAGGTGACCAACCAGTTGTCGGTCAAGACGCGGGACCTGAACGCTGTGGGAACACTGATTGACGAGGTCTCCCAGGCAGGTGGCGACCTGGTGCGGATGAACGGCGTCAGCTTCACCACAGAGCACCCGGAGACCTTCTCGGGCCAGGCCAGGGAGGCGGCAGTGAAGGACGCGTTGGCCAAGGCGCAGCAGTTCGCCACACTCACGGGCGTGACGCTGGGCAAGCTGGCGTACATCTCCGAGACCGGCGGAAACGTGCCCGTCTACCGCGACTATGCCAAAGGGGCAGTGGCCATGGCCGAGGCAGGCGGTGCAGCGCCCACACCCATCAGCACCGGCGAGATGGAGATCACCGTCTACGTGCAGGCGGTGTTCGGGATAGCGTAAGCGCAGGCCACTGGTCTGGCGTAGGGGCGACCCGGCGGGTCGCCCCTTTTGCTTGGGATCCCCGTCACTCGCGCCCCTCAAACCTCTCTACCGTATGGGCTGGGTCACCCTGCCCATCCCACACGCACTTGCCCGCACACGCGGAGACGGGCGCGGCAACCGCGCCCCTACGGTTTTTTGGCGTACGATGCGCCGATTGCAGCGGGAAGAGGTTCGCCGCTAGAATTAGGCAACTCACCAGCAGGCAGGGAAGCGTGGTACTGAGCGACCGCACCATCAGAGAAGAGCTCGCCAGGGGGCGCATCATCATTGAACCCCTGGGAAAGGGGTGCATCCAGCCGGCCTCGGTGGACGTGCACCTGGACCGCGAGCTGCTGGTCTTCCGCAACTCCCGCAAACCCTTCATTGACGACATCCACCAGGACATGGAAGGGCTGACCGAGCTTGAGGTCATCCCCGACGAGCAGCCCTTCATCCTCCACCCGGGCGAGTTCATCCTGGGCAGCACGCTGGAGGATGTGGGCATCCCCGACGACTTGGTGGCGCGCATCGAGGGCAAGAGCTCGCTTGGCCGCATCGGGCTGCTCATCCATTCCACCGCCGGCTACGTTGACCCGGGCTGGCGGGGTCACCTGACCCTGGAGCTGAGCAACGTTGCCCGGCTGCCCATCACCCTCTACTACGGCATGAAGATCGGCCAGCTTTCCTTCCAGCGCCTGACCGCCCCCGCCGAGCGGCTCTACGGGTCGCCCGAGCTGGGCAGCAAGTACCAGGGGCAGACGGAGCCGACTGCAAGCCGTATCTACCGGGACTTTCCGCACCGGAGCTACTAGATGACCGTCCTGGAAGGTGTGAGGATTTCGTTGAGCAAGCGACGGGCCGATACCTCGGCCCTCCCAAAGGCGAGGTCGTGAGAGATTCTTCGCCGAGCAGGGGCTATTGAAGGTAGCCCCTTTTGACCACCCGGCTCAGAAGGTGTTGACAAAGTAAATGAAGTCAGGCATCCTCTCCTTGTAAGAATAGCAAGGAGGTAAAGGTGTGGATGCTCCGAGCACCTCGTCTGGTGATGCGCGGCGGCGCGGACGTCCGCCGAAACTCACGCCCGCGGAGATTGAAACCCTGATTCGCTTGGTTCGGGAGAACCCGCTGCGCTCCCTGGAGGA
>JACQUI010000124.1 GCA_016210395.1 Chloroflexota bacterium
ATCTAGCCGTATCTGGGATGTAGCCAGACAACATCTTGACGATTCCGCCGGTTGCGAATATAACAGAGGCGCGGCGCATCGGAAAAACTCGATGTAGCCAGAAGAAACGTTGTTTTCGTATCTGCTCGCCTGGAAGTTCGGTCTAGAATGACAATATGGCTCCCCCTCTTGATGGAACGGCCACCGCGCAGCACAGGCTATGATACCAAGTCCGCAGAGCGTTGTGGAGAAACGAATGGGGAGGGCGTCTGCCCTCCCCATTCGTTTTTTCTCAGGATGTTGCCTACTTGGCGTACTCGACGTTGCGGATCTCCCTGATAACCATGACCTTGATCTGGCCGGGGTAGACCAGGGTGTCCTCGATTTTCTTGACGATGTCTCGGGCCAGGGAGGCAGCGGCAACGTCGTCCCCCACCTCTGGTTTCACCATGATGCGGACTTCCCGTCCGGCCTGGATGGCGAAGCTCTTTTCGATGCCGGGGAAGGCGTTGGCTACGGCCTCCAGGGCCTCAAGACGCTTCACGTAGTGTTCCAGGGTATCCTTGCGGGCGCCCGGCCGGGCCGCGCTGACGGCGACGGCGGCGGCCACCAGGAATGCCTCCACCGACCCCATCTCTTCATCATGGTGCTCCATGATGGCCCGCCAGATTGGCTCTGGGATGCCGAACTTGCGGGCGACCTCTGCGCCTATCTCGGCATGGGTGCCTTCCACCTCGTGGGTGAGGGCCTTGCCGATGTCGTGCAGCAGGCCGCCGGCCTTGGCGACGTCTATGTTTGCGCCGATTTCGGCGGCGAGCATGCCTGAAAGCAGGGAGACCTCGATGCTGTGCTGGAGGATGTTCTCGCCATAGCTGAAGCGGTACTTGAGGCGGCCCATGAGCTTGATGAGCTCCGGGTTCATGCCGCGTACACCCGTTTCAAAAACGGCGCGTTCACCCTCCTTCCAGATGGTATCCTCGATCTCCTTCTGCGCCTTGGTCACCATGTCCTCAATGCGCGCGGGATGGATTCTCCCGTCCTGAATGAGGTAGGTGAGGGCGAGCTTGGCGACCTCCCTGCGTATGGGATCGAAACATGATACGGTGACTGCCTCCGGAGTATCGTCTACGATGAGGTCAACCCCGGTGGCGGCTTCAATAGCTCGGATATTCCGTCCTTCGCGGCCAATGAGACGGCCTTTCATCTCATCATTGGGGAGGTGGACAACAGCAGTGGAATTCTCAGAAACAACGTCCGAAGCCAGGCGGTGGATTGCGAGAGTAACGATACGACGCGCCTTCTGCTCCGCTTCCTCCTTGGCCCTCTCCTCCGCATCCCTGTAGCGTCGCGCAAGCTCGTACTGGACATCCTCCTCTGCCTTGCGAATGAGCAGGTCTTTGGCGTCATTCATGGAGAGACCGGAGATCGCCTCAAGCTGGGCCTGTTGCTTGGCTTTGAAATCCTCCAGCTCGGCCTCTTTGACCTCCAGGTCGTGCTCCTTTTGCACCAACCCTCGCTCCCGTTTTTCCAGGGCCTCGCCCCTGCGCAGGAGTTGCTCATCTCGATGAGTGACCCGCCGCTCCTGGCGTTGGAGCTCCGCGCGGCGGTCTCGCAATTCTTGCTCAGCCGCAGTCCGCAGCTTCAGCGCTTCCTCCTGCCCCTCCAAGACCAGCCTTTTCTTGGTCTCATCGGCTTCCGCTGCAATGGCTGAGGCTTTGCTTCGTGCGGCCGCTTCGCCTCGCTGGGCGATCAAGACTCGGACGTAGAATCCAACTGCTGTGCCCAGTCCCAAAGCCACTAGGACGGCCACTATGGTTTCCATGGCCTGTGCCGTCCTTTCGCTTCTGGCCAGGGCAGTCTCCCTGCTGCTCCTGGCGGGAACTGATACTAATCTCAGATTAAACGTCAAGGGTATGGGTGTCAAGGCTGTTGGATTCTGATACTTCCTCCCATTGCCAAACAACTACCAAAAAGCTACACTTCGCGATGGTTTCACGAATACCGGAGCGATAGAAGTACACGCAGTGAGACAGCGAGCGCATACGGCGGAAGAGAGGCTGTGGGCTACCCTTGCCCACCTGTGCATGTTGCCCGTTATCATGCTGCCCATTTACCTCTTGTCCGTGACCGGCCGCCCGTGGCCTGTTGGATTCATCGCGTCCATATTCATCGTGTACTACTCGCGGAAGAAGATGTCGCCCTGGATGGCCTCCCAGGCGCTCCAGGCGCTGGCATTCCAGTCCCTGATGTTTGTCCTGTTTATCTTTACGGTGCCGCTCACTTTGCCCATCCCATTCACAGTGGCAGGCATCATCCTCATCGCCGCCTATTTCTATGCGGTGATGGGCGCTATCCGCTGCGCCTTTGGATTCAACTTTCGCTACCCGTTCATCGGGTCTTTCATCCAGCGGCGCCTCGGCGTCAACGAGGCATAGGTGGCCGGCGCCGCCGCTCTTCAGGGCGCGACCGGACGCATGGCATGGCGGCTCCGTAGCCCAATGCCTCCATCCGCGCGCACTGTCCTGGAGGGCTTTCCTCCTGTGCAGGCCCAGCTCTTGTACAGCCGTGGCCTTCCATCGCCGGCCCAGGCCAGAGCATTCCTCTCCTTTGACCCCGTCTCACACGATCCCTTCGCCCTGCCGGACATGGAAGCGGCAGTCGGCAGAATGCGGCAGGCGCTGCAGAAGCGCGAGGGCATCGGTGTTTTCGGCGACTTTGACGTGGACGGCCTTTCCGCAACAGCCCTGCTGGCAACTGCCTTGCGTCCCCTGGGTTGCCTGATTGTCCCGTATATCCCCCACCGCGTAGACGAAGGCCACGGCCTCAGCATGCAGGCCGTGGAACGCCTTGCGGCGCAGGACGTCCGTCTGCTCATCACCGTGGACTGCGGCATCTCCTCCCACAAGGAGATTGCGTACGCCGCCGGCATGGGGATAGACACCATCGTCACCGATCACCACCTGCCTCCGCAGCAGACGCCCCTCGCCCTGGCTGTGGTGGACCCACGGCTGCACGGTTCCAGCTACCCTTTTGCCGAGCTGACCGGCGCCGGCCTGGCCCTGAAGCTGGCCCAAGGGCTGTACTCCGCGATGTCCTTTCCCACCGCCCACCTTCTGCCGCCTCTTTTCCCCCTTGCAGCCCTCGGGACGATTGCAGACGTGGCCCCGCTGGTGGACGAAAATCGCTCCATCGTGCGGCAGGGGCTGGCGCACATGTCCCGCACGCCATCGGTGGGTCTTAACGCCCTGGTGCGGAGCGCCCGCCTGGAGGGCCGCGCGCTGGACACCGAGTCCGTGGGCTGGCAGCTTGCCCCGCGCCTGAACGCATCGGGCCGCATAGACAGCGCAGACCTGAGCTACCGCCTTCTGGTGACCCAGTCCTCTCAGGAGGCCGCTGCCCTGGCGCAGTCCCTGGAGCAGCAGAACCGCCAGCGCCAGGAGATGACCGAAGAGGCGTATCGGAAGGCAAAGTCCATCCTGGAGCCTGGCCCTCTTCTGATGGTTGGGGACCCTTCCTTCTCTCCAGGCATCATCGGGCTTGTGGCAGGCAGGTTGGCAGAGGAGTTCGCCCGGCCGTCGGTGGTGATCAGCCAGGGCGTCGAAACAAGCCGGGGGAGCTGCCGGAGCGTGCCGTGGTTCGACATCGGGCGGGCGCTGTACCAGATAGAGGAAGCGGTGGGCGGCTTCGTGCGCCACGGGGGGCACGCTCAGGCCGCGGGCTTTACGGTGGAGACGCAACGGCTCCCCGTGCTCCGGCAGGCCCTCACGCGGCTGGCCGCTGAGCGTCTGCGCCAGACGTCCAACGGTAACCAGGACGAGGCGCTTCCTGCCCCCTGGCTTGACGTGGACATGGAGACGCCCCTGGGAACGCTGCCGAGGGACGTGTACCGGCAAGTCCAGTCCCTGGCCCCCTTCGGCCCGGGCAATCCGGAGCCCGTCTTCCTGAGCCGGGCCGTCCAGGTGCTGGAGGCGCGCCCCATGGGTGCAGGCGGCAAGCACCTGCGGCTCAAGCTGAAAGACGGCGGCATCGCGTGGAATGCGGTGGCCTTCGGTCAAGGGGACCGTCTGCCTGCGGGAGCGACCCGTCTGGACATTGCCTACGCGGTGGAGATGGACCACTGGGGCGGGCAGGAGCGGCTGCAGTTGCGTGTGCTGGACTTTAGGGTAGTGGGGTGAACCCTTGAGCCTGTCCCAGGAAGGCCGCGCACACGCTGCGATGACGTTCTCCGTAGTTGGCGCAATGAACATAGGGGCGGGTTTCAAACCCGCCCCTACGGAACATGGGCCGGTGTTCGCTGCCCTCCGAAGGGCACGGCGTGTTTTGAGACACGCTCCTTACGCCTTCCCCTTTGCCCGTCTCGCGGCCCGCGCGCGCGGCCTGGCCGTCCTGGTTTCGGGCGCGGGCTTCACGAACCTGGCCTTATATGCCAGCAGGGGCACCGTGATGGCCAGGACCGCAAGGGCGATAAGGTGCGCCTCCTGCAACCCGGCAAACCACTCTTTGTCCAGGCGGAGGAACTGGATGAAAAACCGCCCCAGAGCATACAGCATGAGGTACAGTGCGAAGAGCATGCCCGGAGGGGCCAGCCTGCCCCGCAGCTTCCAGATCAGGCCGAGGACCAGCATGTTCCAAATCATCTCATAGGCGATGACCGGCTGGCTGGCCGTCAGCCCCCACTGCTGAAAAGAGGGGCTGTTTGGATGGCTGTAGATAAAGCCCCAGGGCAAGTCGGTCCTGATGGAAAGGTGCTCCCCATTGATGATGTCGCCGATGCGGCCAATGGTCTGGGCGATGAGTAGGCCGGGAGCGGAGATATCGGCCATCTTTCCAATAGAGAAGTCCTTGAAGCGGGCATACATCGTCCCCTCCAAGTAGCCCTTGGCGATGCGCTCCCCCATCAGCTTCTTGAACCAGCCCATCGTCTGCCCCGAGTAGATGCGCCCCAACAGCCTTCGGGCCAGGACATACCCGGCGCCCCCTACGAACCCGAACAGGATCGCGCCCCACAAGGCAATGCCGCCTTGCCATACAGCAAGCACTTGCCCGAAGTTCTGGCTGTAGAAGTCCCACCGGTCAACGATGTGCACCAGCCGCGCCCCAATGATGCCTACCACAACGGCCCATACCGCAACGGCGTAGACCGATTCCGTGTCAATGCCCCGGCGGCTCGCCCATCGCGCGACCAACACGACCGTCACAGCGACAGCAACAAACGTGAAGAAGCCATGCCAGCTCAACACGAAGCTGCCGGTATTGAGGATGTCTGGGTCCATGCCAATGCGTATCAAAGGGTAGCCCTCCTTACCAAGATTCTAGGGGGGTTGGTCCAGCAGGTCAATTGCACCTTCCACCAAATCCGGCGGAAAAGCTCCTCACCCTAGAATCCTCGCGTTGGCAGCAAACACCAGGGAGGGTGAAAACAAGATATAAGAAGTGCAGGCGTAGGGGCAGGATCTTCCTGACCTCGTCCCACCGCTAGCAGCCGCGGAGACCGCGCCCCTACGGCCCGGAGGCCTACCGCGCCCGGCCATTGTTCAGAGCGAGGCGGGAGCAGAGGCCGGTAGTGAATCAAATTGGCCCCATTCCAGGAAGGTGCAAGGGGACCGCGTTTCCTGCCGGGGCTGGGGATGTCCCCGTAGGGCGCAAGGCTTGCGCCCAGGACGGGTGGGCGGGAACAGCAGCGCCTGCTAGCGCCAAATTGGCCGAAATGTTCGATACTCGGAAAAACGAGGGCGCAATTGGGGCATCTACTCATAACATGGTAAGTAGTTCTATGTTACAATACCGTAACTCCCATAGGTTGGCCGCTGTGCAGGAGAACCTCGACAGGTTTTTGGACCACCTGGCGGTTGAAAGGGGTGCGTCGCCGCACACCATTGCCGCTTATAGGAATGACCTTGCCCAGCTTCGGGAGTTCGCTGCCCACAGCCGCATTGCCGACAAGCCGCTTGATGACTGGTCCAAGGTAACCCCGGGGTTCCTCGCCAGCTACGTTGTCAATCTTCATGACCGCGGGTACAGCAACACCACCGTTGCCCGAAAAATCGCCTCTGCCAAAGCCTTCTTCAATTTCCTGGCGCAAGAAGGCGAGCTCAGCGGCGACCCGACGGACGAAATCTCTTCCCCCCGCATAGGCCGCAGCCTGCCAAAGGCCCTTACCATCGAAGAGGTGGACCTGCTGCTGGCAGAGCCGTACCGGTCCAGCACGCCTGAGGCCCTGCGGGACGCCGCCATGCTGGAGTTGCTCTACGCCAGCGGCCTGCGGGTCAGCGAGATGGCTGACCTGGAGGTGCGGGACGTCAACCTGAAAGAGCACTACGTGCGCTGCATAGGCAAGGGATCAAAGGAGCGGGTTGTTCCTATCTACCCCAAAGCTGTGCAGGCCATTGCAGCATACGTCCGTCACGGACGCCCCAAGCTTCTCCACCCCCACCAGCGGGAAAGCGCCCTCTTCCTCAACCACCGGGGCGAAAGGCTGACGCGGCAGGGGTTCTGGCTTATCCTGAAAGGGCACGCCGCCGCAGCCGGCATCGAAAAAAGCATCACGCCGCACATGCTGCGCCACAGCTTTGCAACCCATCTCCTTGCAGGCGGCGCGTCCCTCAGAAACGTACAGGAGCTGCTCGGACACGCGAGCATTTCCACCACACAGGTGTATACTCATCTTACGGACGAACTCGTCCGCCGCCAGTATGAGGAAGCCCACCCCCGGGCGTGACATTGCCCGGCGCAGGCAAGCGCGCGCGCCGTTGCGTGGCCTGCTGCACCGCGCGGAGAACAGGAGATTCAGGTGTGTAGATAGCCCAAGAGGCAGCAAGGAGGCGACCCATGCCCGTCATTACCATTAACGGACAGATTGGAAGCGCTGCCCTGGAGATTGGAGCGGCGGTAGCCCGCAAGCTGGCCTATGACTATATTGACCGGCTGATCCTTGCTGAATCGGCAAAGCGGTTGGGCGCTACCATAGAAGCGCTGGCCCAGAAAGAGCAGCGGACCCCCACGCGCCGCGAGCGCATCGGCCACTTCCTCAATACGCTCATGGAACGGTCCGCCATGGCCGGCACAGGGGTGGACCCGTACATCGGATCGAGCCTCGGCGTTCTGCTGGGACAAGATTATCCGCAGGTCATGCAAGAGCCCATTACCCGCGCCGATCAGTTGGAGGATGAGCGCTTTATTGAGGTGACCAAGTCCGTTATCATAGAGCTTGCGAATGAGGGCAATGCCGTGATTATCGGCAGGGCCAGCAATCTCATCCTCAGAGGGCGGCCGGACGCGTTCCACGTGGGCCTGGTATCCACGCTTGATGAAAGGATACGGACGGTTGCGGAGCGGGAGCAGGTCTCTCTGCACGAAGCGAAAACGATTGCAATAGAGCACGAACGCGCGAGGGTGGCGTACCATCGCAAGCATTTCCAAACTGCTGCAGACAACCCAGCCGATTTCCACCTGATGCTGAGCACCTATTTGACGCACAAGGATGTGGCGGCAAACATCATCGCGGACGCCTTCCTGACGTTCATGAAACGGTCCCCCTAGTCCTTGCTCTGTGGTACAAGGAGAACATCAATGCCTGCCAACAGGTCTAAACGCATCGCCTCCCGCCAGGCACAACTAAGCGGTCGGGCGAGACATGTCCGCACCCACGGCCCGTCAGGCATTCCTGGGCCCATCGGCCCTGGAGGAGATGGCCAGCCCATCGCCGCCGCGTCAGCATCGCGCCCTGACGGGTCCTCAAGCCAGGCCCCGGTCCCAGTGGCGAGGGGAGCCAGGCCCAGGACGGGCTATGTCATGCCGCCGGAAGCGTACTTTGGCAGGGAGATGCGCAAGATAGGCATCGTTATTGCCTTCATACTCGTCGTGCTGGCGGCGCTTACGATTGTTTTGAAATAGCCCTTGCACTGCACGGAAGAAAGCGAGAGGCGGGTGCGCACACCCGCCTCTCGCTTTCTTCCCTTTGACCCTTCGGCTCAAGTCAGCTTCCTATGGGAGGGCAGATGCTCACCCCTGGCCCCCTCTCTTGCGAGAGGGGAGGTGAACGTGGGGAAATCCCCACACTCCCGGCAAGGGGTCCGTCCCTGCACCCGTGTTTATCCGTGGGCGATTGCCCCTCCATCCACAAACACCGCCTGGCCGGTCACGAAATCGCAGGCATCCGATGCGAGGTAGACGGCCAGCGGTCCAAGCTCCCTGGGGTGGCCCAGCCGCCGCATAGGGATAAACCTGGCCAGCGGGTCTTTCTCCTCCTCGGCCTTCGAGCCGCCTTCCTCCAGAGAAAGCCAGCCCGCAGCAATGGCGTTCACCCGCACCCCTTTCTGGCTCCACTCCAGGGCAAGCGCGCGGGTGAGCTGCAGGGCCGCCCCTTGGCTGGCGCAGTACGCAGCCGAGTTCCAAAGGCCGCGCTCCGCCAGCCCAGAAATGACGTTGACGATGCGCCCCTTCCCCTGGGCCACCATGTGCCGTCCTGCTTCCTGGCACAAGAGGTACATGGCGCGCACGTTGTAGCCCATGACCTGGTCCCACTCGTCGTCGGACACGTCCAGAAAGGGTTTGGCGAACTGCGCCTGCGCGGCGTTGACGAGCACGTCAATGCCACCCCATGACCGCACTACCCCCTCCACGGTTGCCCGTGCCACGGCCCGCTGGGCCAGGTCGCCGACGGACTGAAGAGAGCGGCGGCCCCGCGCTGTTACCTCTCGCGCGGCCTGCGCCACGTGCTCCGCCCGCCATCCCGCCACCGCCACGTCTGCGCCGGCCTCGGCCAGCGCCGCTGCCAGGTATGGCGTCCAGCCTCTGCGGTCTGCCGTAATCAGCGCCCGTTTGCCCGTGAGGTCCCACTCTTTCGGTAGCATGGCAGCCCTCCACCAGAAATGCGCAGGCATGATAGCACGGCCCAGCAGACAAGCGAAGGGGCGAGAAAAACGCAATTGGCGGTTCGCCGAAAGCGAACCGCCAATTGATGGCTACCACGGGGGGCAAGCGCGCTACATGCCCATGACCTGTACCAGGACCTCACGTTGACGGGGGTGGTCCAGCTCAATCACGAAGATGCTTTGCCAGCGGCCCAACTGCATCCGTCCGCTGATGATGGGAATGGTCTCGCTGGTGCCCAAGAGCAGGTGCTGGCAATGGGCGTGGCCGTTGGGACACTCGTCGTCGTTCATGTTGACGGTGCGGATGGTGAAATCGTTGTGCTGGTACGCCCCCTCTCGAGGGGCCAGGCGCTCCAGGTACTCTTCCAGGTCGTGGAGCAGCAGCGGTTCGTTTTCGTTCACGCGGATGGCGGCGGTCGTGTGTTTGGAAAAGACCACGACAATCCCGGCCTGCACTCCAGAGCCGGCTACATACTGCTCAACCTGCTTGGTAATGTCTATGAACTCCGGGGCCTTCACGCTCTCCAACACCAAGCTGTACGTCGCGATCTTCCATGGAGCAGAGGTCGCGGCTTCGGCAGATTGTAGCTCAAGGGCTTTGATGTTCATCTCCTGGGCAAGTCCTTATCGAGTCATGCTGGGCGCACGCCACTAGCCTGTGATTGTATCTGCCAGTGTCGGTTCCAGTCAACAACGGCTACCTGTCCCGGTGGGCCAGGAACTCCGTCAATTGTACCATCTGCCCGTGTGCCCAGGGAAACAGCAGCGGTCCCACTCGCTGCAGCGACTCCAGGGCTTGTTCCGTCTCCCGCTCCACCAGGGCCTGCGACGCTGTACCCACCTCCAACTCCTCCAGCACGTCCAGCACGCGCTCCACCTGCGCCTCGCTCAGCTCGGGTGAGCCATAGGCCTCTAGGAGCGCGTGTTTGGCCGCGCCCTGGGCGCGCTCATAGGCAAGAACCACGGGGAACGTCTTTTTCTTACGACGGATGTCGTTCCCAATTGGCTTGCCGGTCACGGTAGGATTGCCCCAGATACCCAGAATGTCGTCCCGCACCTGAAAAGCTCTACCCAGGTGTATGCCCCACAGTCGCAGCGCCCCGCCATCCCGGCCATCCCATTCCGCCGCCATCGCGCCGAGCTCCACGGCGCACAGGATGAGGGCTCCCGTCTTGCGGGAGATCATCTCAAGGTATTCGCCGGTGGTGATCTCCCCGCGCCCTTCGAACTCCAGGTCCTGATACTGGCCCTCGATCATTTCCAGATAGGCACGCGTCAGCAGCAGCGCTGCCTGTTTGCGCTGCGCCATTGGCGGCGACCCCGAAGCCAGCGCACGGTCTGCTACCACCCGCATGGCGTTGCCGGCCCACACCCCCCGTCCAACGCCCCAGAGCGACCATACGGTTGGCCTGCCACGACGTTCCTTGTCGCCGTCCTGGATGTCGTCATGAACGAGGGAGAAGTTGTGCACGAGCTCCAGTGTGGCGGCGGCGGTGGCCGCGTGAGCGCATGGTGCGCCCAAGGCTTCGCAGGTGAGGAAACAGAGGGTTGGCCGAAGGGCCTTCCCCGCGGACGCGCCCTCTACCGGCGCGCCCTTTTCGTCAACCCATCCCAGATGGTAGCGCAGCATGTCGTACAGGCCCCGGGGTTCTTGCGGGACGATCGCACGCATCGTCTCATCCAGAACACTGCGGTATTTCTCCAGGGCTTCAGGAGGTCTCACGGTGGCTGCATCCATGCTGCGACTATTGTAGAGGGCGGCGCAGAAAGTGGCAAACGAGTGTAAATGAGGAGCCGGCGTACATACGGGCATAGGCGCTAAGGTAGGGCACAGGACGCGCTTCGCGTATCGGGCCCCTTGGCGAAGTTGCCACGAAAAGGCCTGCGCGTCGCGGGTGTGCAGAGGGCTGCGCCTCGTGCCTCACAAGACGCGCTGCACCGTCCAGATGAGCAGAGTGAGCGTCACCAGGCTAGCGGCGGTGGAAAGGGCGACAGTGCTGGTGACCTGGTTGGGACGCGCCTCAAACTCGGTGGCAAGGATGATGGTGTGCACGGCAGTGGGCATACCGGAAAGGACAACAATGACCTGCTGCGTGACGCCGCTGATGCC
>JACQUI010000112.1 GCA_016210395.1 Chloroflexota bacterium
AGCCACGCGGACTTCCCTTCCCGGCTACTCCCCGGGAAAGCCCTCCGCAGGTCACTCCCCGCCGCTTTGCGGAGTCGGGCTGGTTTTGGTTGGCTCGTAGCCGGGGCAGGTGAGCACGGGCAGGTGGGGGTACTTGGGATAATGAGGGTCAGTGGCTGAGCGCCGGCACAGGTAGAAGGTGGCGCCGCGCTGCGAGTGGACGCGGCGCAGGTGCTGGCAGCGGGCGCAGAGGCCGGGGTCTGCGGGGGGATTCTCTGCGGTCATGGGTGAAGGTTAAAATCGTCCGGCGCTGGGCAGCCGGCAAGGAGGTGAAGGCTTGGCGGTGACACAGACAGAGAGGGAAACACCGCCGCCGCTTTCGCTCACCCACGGGCTGTGGTCCCACTACACCGTCTTCGACGGGCTGGCCGGGATGCGGGTGGAGGACGTGTACCAGGACAGCCAGGGCTTTGTCTGGATCGCCACGGCCGACGGGGGGGTCAGCCGTTTCGACGGGGCGCATTTCGACAACCTGAGTGTGGCCGAGGGCCTGCCCCATCCCACGGTGAACAGCATCGCCGAGTGGGAGGGGCTGCTGTGGTTTGGCACCTTCGGCGGGGGACTGGTCTCCTGGGATGGTCACCGCTTTGCGGTGTACACCACGACCCAGGGTCTGCCCTCAGATGATATCCTCAAATTGCGAGTGATGGCCGACGGCCGGCTGGCAGTGGCGACCATGCGGGGGGTGGGCTGGTTTGTCGGAGGGCGCTGCCAGGAGCGCATCGAGGCGGTGGGCGGACAGTCGGTTGGTCCGGTCTACGATCTGTGGCAGGACCCGGTGGGCCGAGTGTGGCTGGCCACCATGCAGCGGGGGGTGGTCAGCGCGGACAGCCGGCGTCTGCAGGCCTTCACCCCGGAGGGGCGCGACATCCTCCACCACGCCTGGAATCTGGCCCAGGATCTCCAGGGCGATCTGTGGATCGCCTCCAATTACGTCGAAGCGACCGCCTATGCGCTGCGCTGTCGCACGGGCCAGGCCCAACCCGAGGTACTTGAAATAGCCGGGGCCAATGCCCAGAGCTCGCTCAAGTACGGGGTGCGGCACGTGCGGGCCGATGCGCGCGGCTGGGTATGGCACGCTTTCCGAGGAGTTTTTGTTTTCGACGGGGAGCGCTGGCAGCAGTTGGCCATTCCCCTGCAGGGCCGCGAATTTGCCGACGTGCGCCTCAGCTACGAGGATAGGGAGGGCAATATCTGGCTGGGGTACTGGGGAGGGGGGCTGGCCTTTTGCGATCCTTCCAGCCTGCGCCGTTTCTCCGAAGCCGAGGGCCTGCCCCACCGCGAGGTGACGGCCCTGGCCGCCGACCGCCGGCGGAGGATGTGGATCGGCACTGCAGGTGGCATGGCAGTCATGGAAGCAGGGCACCTGGTGCCCAGGCTGCCGGAGGCAGAAGGCCCGCGCCTGATCCACTGCCTGCACCTGGATCAGGAGGGGCGGTTGTGGGCCGGGGCGGACGCCGGCCGGGTCTACTGCCTGGAGGAGGATGGTCTCCAGATCGTGCAGGGGGCCGACGAGCGGGTGGAGAACGCCGCGCTCTGCGCCGACGGGCAGGGCCGCCTGTGGGTGGGCCAGCATCCGCCCGGCGAGGTGGGCTGGCTGGAAGGGGGGCGTTTCAGGCCGCTGCGCGAAGCCCTGGCCGGCGCGGCGGGGATGGAGCGGGGACTGATCGGGGTGGATGCCATTGCCCAGGACCCGCAGGGGAGGATGTGGTTCGGGGCGCGGGGAGACGAACGGGCGCTGAGTTGTTTCGACGGCCGGCAGCTGCGGGTCTTCGGGGCGGCGGAGGGATTCGTGAAGACCCACTACGTCCACGCCCTGGCCTTTGGTCCCGACGGCGTCCTGTGGATCGGCACCGGAGTGGGGCTGGTGGCGTACCAGGGCCAGCGCTTCAGGCACTACACGGTGGCCGACGGCCTGCCGGAAAACGCCATCAACGCCCTGGCCTTCGACCGGCAGGGGCGGCTGTGGATCGGCACCAGCGGGGGTGGGGCGGTTTGCTGGGACGGCCAGGTCTTCAAGGTGATCCGCTTGGGCAGCACCCCGGGCGAAAACACCGTCAACACCATCCTCGTCGATCATGAAGATCAAGTGTGGTTCGGCACCCGGGCCGGCCTGGCCGCTTATTTTCCGAACACCCTGCCGCCGCATGTGGTGATCCGCCAGGTGATGGCTGAGGCCCTGTACCGCGAGCCGGAGAGCCTGGCCTGCGCCGCCAGTGTGCCGGAGATCCGCATCCGCTTAGGGCATCGGCTTCAAATCCGGGGCGCGGCAGATGTGCTATAGCTGGCGGCTGCGCGGGCACCAGAACCGCTGGTCGCGCTTCAGGGCGGAGAGTGAGGCGGTGTACGCCGGCCTGGCCCCGGGGGAATACGGCTTTGAGGTGCGGGCCATGGACCGCAATGGGCGGTGCTCGGCGCCGGCGCGCCTGGCGCTGAGCATCACCCCGGATCTACAGGCCGACCGCATCCAGGCCCTGGCCGGCGCCCTGAGCCAGGGGGCCAGGGCAGAGCAGTTCATCGGTCAGGGGTCGGCCATCCGCAGCGCCCTGGAGCAGATGCAGACCATGGCCGGCTCGCAGGTGCGGGTGCTGATTGCCGGCGAGACCGGCACCGGCAAAGGCCTGGCGGCGCGCGCCATGCACGCCTTGAGCCAGCGGCCCGGACCCTTCATCCAGGTGAACTGCGGCGCTATCCCGGCCGGCCTGATCGAGAGCGAGTTGTTCGGGCACGAGCGAGGGGCTTTTACCGGGGCCACGGCCCGCAAGCTGGGCTGCTTTGAAGTAGCTCAGGGCGGCACCCTCTTCCTCGATGAGATCGGCGATCTGCCCCTGGAATCCCAGGCGGTGCTCTTGGAGGTGCTGCAGGAGGGCTCTTTCCAGCGAGTGGGCGGCCGGGAGCCCATCCGGGCCGAGGCGCGCGTCATTGCCGCCACCAACCGCGACCTACAGCAGGCGGTGGCCCAAGGGCTCTTTCGTATGGACCTGTTCTATCGCCTCAACGGCTTCACCCTCCAGCTGCCGCCCCTGCGCGAGCGCCGGGAGGACATCCCGGTCCTGGTCCAGCTCTTTGTCCGGCGTATTGCCCAGCACCTGAACCGCACCCCACCTGCCCTGCGCCCCGAAGTCTTGGCTCTGCTTCAGCACTACGCCTGGCCGGGCAACGTGCGCGAGTTGGAGCACCTGGCGCAGCGAGCGGTGCTGCTTTGCAAGGGTGGTTTCATCGAGGTGGAGGATTTGCCGCTGAGCGTGGTCCAGGGCGAGGAGGTGGGAGCTATGGGCTTCGTGCCGCTCGAAGAGTACGAACGGGCGTACATCGAGAAGGCCCTGGAGGCCGCCAGAGGGGTGATCTACGGCGAGCGCGGCGCGGCTGCTGGGGGTGGCCCCGGAAAAGCTGCGCTCGCGGATGCGGGTGTTGGGGATCAGGCGGCGGGGGTAGCACTTGGCAATTGTACCCATATTGAGTACAATTGCACTCAGTATGGGTACGAATCTCAACAACCTTATTTCCTCCGCTTTATTTGGCCCTACCCGCCGGGCGGTGCTGGCTTTGCTTTATGGTCAAGCCCAGGAATCTTTTTATTTGCGCCAAATTTCGCGGCGGGTTGCCACTGGACAGGGGGCAGTGCAGCGGGAACTCAAGCGCCTTGCCGGGGCGGGGATCATCCTGCGACAGCAGCGGGGAAAGGAGGTCTATTATCAGGCCAATCCGCAGTGTCCGATTTTTGTGGAACTCAAGAGTCTGGTTCTTAAAACAGCTGGAGCGGGCGAGTTGCTGCGCGAGGCTCTGGAGAGTCTGTCGGATAAGATAATGGCTGCCTTCATCTATGGTTCTTTGGCCAGCGGCCGGGAACGGACAGGCAGCGATGTTGACCTCATGGTCATCGGCGCGGCCAGCTTTGCCGAGGTGAGCAAAGCATTGCGCTCTGTTGAGGAGAGGTTAGGCCGCGAGGTCAATCCGGCGGTTTATACGACTGCGGAGTTCAGGCGCAAACTAGCTGATGGGCATTCTTTTTTAGACAGGGTGGTCAAAGAGAAAAAGATTTTCCTGGTCGGAGGTGAAGATGAACTTGGGCGACTGGCTCAGGAACGGCTGGCTCACTGAGCACCAGTCCAGTGCCCGCGAGATCGCCGATCTCATGGCCGCAGTGGCCAGGGATCTGGCCGATTGCCGGGTGCCCGCCCTCAGCGAAGACTGGCGCTTCAACATCGCCTACAATGCGGCGCTACAGGCAGCCACAGCGGCGCTGGCTGCGGAGGGGTTTCGGGCCGCGCGGGAACAGCATCACTTCCGCATCATCCAGTCTCTTGCTTTCACCATAGGGGCAGATAAGGACTTGGTCGATTTGTTTGACCGTTTCCGGAGAAAGCGGAATTTTGGGACCTACGAACGCACCGGGGTCGTGTCGGAGCACGAGGTAGAGCAGATGCTCGAATTGGCGCAGAAGCTCAAGGGCCAGGTGGAGGAGATGCTGCGGGAGAGACACCCCGAGTTGATCGAGGACTGAGCGCGCACAGCACCGCGCGCCTGCTGAGGGACCCCGGGGAAGAGGACTGGAACCTCGCCTGATCAATGGGATGCCGTATCATGGTACGAATCCCGTATTATCGTACGATTGCCAGCTAACTGACTGAGCTGCCATGGGATTATCACTGTTTTTTTCCAGAGGGTGTCGTATCATGGTACAATAGCGGGCTGAGGTCGCGACTCCCGGCCAAAGTGCCGACATTCATCTATCCTCTTGCAGATCAACCTCCTGGGCGAAAAGCCCGGGAGGTTTTTTCGTGCTGGCACGGATTGTGCGATAGGATTCCCCGAAAAGGCATCGCGCCCATTGCCATTTACGAGGGGGCCATCATGAAGAAGATCGCCAGGGAGCGGGTCGAACGCGCAGCGCGGATCTACGCCAGCAACAAAGATGTCGGGGCAGCGCTGGGGGTGACGCCCAGCAGTTTTGCCCGGCTCTGCCGGCACTACGGCATCCAGACGCCCTTTGGGCGCAGGTACGTGAGGATGGTGGCCGGTGCAGCGCCATCCCTGATCAAAGGGAGTCGTGCATGGAGGGTTTGGTGCTGGTGCAGTGAGGAGGATAGATTGATGGGAGGGAACCTGCGGATGAAGGTACCCACTCTAAAAAGGAAGGCAGTCCTACTCTTTTCAAGGAGGATACTCCGATGAAAAGCGAACGGTTTGACAAGGGTTCAAAGAAACTGGGGAACGCAGGGTACTGGCTGGCAGGGATAACAGTGGCCTTGCTCCTAATTTGTCCTGTGGCGTCCAGAGCTCAAGAAGAGATGGCAGGGGAGTGGGAGATTCACACCAAGAATGGCATAGAGCGCAAGCCGCGCAGCCAGCCCTTGCGAGTGGATATTGGTCCAGGCACCATAGTTGATATCCCTTCGGCAGTGATCGGCATAGGGAAGGGAAGACTTGCTGCGGATATCGAGATAGCAACAAGTGAAGGCCCGGGAGGACGGCCTGCATCGGCAGGTTTTGAAGGTGGTGTATTTGCTATGGTTGAAGATCAGAAGGGTCAGTTGTGGGTGGGCACAAAGATTGGATTATGTCGTTTCGATGGGCAGACATGGACGAACTACACCACCGAGGATGGTCTGGCAGGAAATTGGATACTTGATGTGGGAGTAGATACACAGGGAGATCTATGGGCTGTCGGCGAAGTAGGGATTAGCCGTTTCAATGGGCAGAAATGGACGCGGTACCTCATAAAGGGGAAAAATGGTGGAAGCGACCTTTCTATGAGTTCACACGGGGAAGTGTGGTTTGCGGCAGATGGTAATCTCTACCATTTCAATGGCACATCTTGGTGGGTCTATGACCGTTCCGACGGTATTCCTGCTCCAGGTGCTGTTACCTGGGTAGAAGTAGATAAGCACAATATCGTTTGGATAGGGGTTGAAAGCCCTGAGGCGCCATTTGCACCCTATGAGATTGCTTCGTTTGATGGCCAACAATGGGTAGGGTACGATCTACCGACCGGCACTTGGCACGAATTTATGAATATGGTTTTTGCCGATAGTCAGAACCGCATCTGGATTGGGGGAAGTAGCGGGCTCTTTATCTTGGAGGGTACCCGGGCGCGCTATTACACTGAACCTGCAGATCGTTGGGCACAGGTAAGCCATGTCTTTGAAGATGAGAAGGGTAGGTTCTGGCTGAATACCATTGGAGGGGAGCTAGGGTATTGGGAAGGTACGAACTGGACCTTTTTTGCTAGAGAAGAAAAGCCGGTAGATCTTCACAGTTACTCTTCTTTACTGATCGATCATAAGGGTAACCTGTGGGTAGGCTCGACCTTTGCGAACCGCCTGCTCAAATGGGATCGGGCAGTGGATTACCCCACCCGAGTTGAAGAAACTACTCCGTTGCCTAAGCAGTTCAATTTGTTTCAGAACTATCCCAACCCATTCAATGCCCAAACCCAGATGGCCTTTGAGGTGGGAATACAACAGGATGTAGCCCTGCGCATCTTCGAGGTATCTGGGCAATTGGTGACTACCCTTATCCAAGGGCAATACAAGCCAGGAATATATCACACCACCTGGGATGGGCGGGACGCACAGGGGCACCGAGTAGCTAGTGGTTTGTACCTATATCAACTCTGTGCCGAGACGCAGCAGATCACCCAAAAACTGATGTTGATTCGCTGAGAATCGTGAGGAGAGATGAGATGAAATCTTCCACACGTATCTGTATTCCTATCTGCTTGATCTCAATGCTCTATGCGATTCGGGGAGAAACTCAATTTACTATAGGAGTATGGCAGCCAGGAGGGCATATCGGTCCAGGTACTGACCCTGCTAGTTACACGGCTGGCCTACAGATTGACAGGTCTTTTACCTCTGCCGATGCGGCTGATCTTGCTGATCTGGGCATAGACCTTCTTCTTGACAGCACCCCCAGAGAAGATAACGTTAGTCCCGCTGACCATACCCAGGATTTTGAGGAAGTAGTCAGGCCCCTATGGCAAATCTCAGGCCAAAAATGGGTGGCGTTTTTTGAGCCAGAAGGCCATACCTATGGCAGAACTCTAGAACGGTATGCTGGCACAACAGAAATCATTAATCCGGTAGTGGGTGGTTCTCTAGATTCTGCCATACAAGATCTGATAGGTCGATGGGCTAGTTCTCCATATAGCGCTTCCTCGTTCTTTGGGTATAGGATAGGTCATGAGAAGGCTCCTATTGGTCAAGGTATCTATGACCCTGCCACGTATCCAAACCTGATTACAGTAATACAGCGAATCCGAGCTTTCGATACTACACGTCGCATTATTGCTATTGGTAATCCCACTGCCCGATCAGGAACTGATTTTCCCCCTTCGGAACATGGTTCCTTCCGCCAGGCGTTTTTCCGCCCAGTCTCAGAAAACCCTTCTGCTCCTGCGACACTGTTCTCTGGTCATTCCTGATTAGGCGGCCATTTTCAGGCGAGCGGGTTGCTTCATGGTCATGGGTATGGGGATGTTTTTCTGTTGGTACAGGGGGTGCTGTAGCATCCGCGTATAC
>JACQUI010000130.1 GCA_016210395.1 Chloroflexota bacterium
CCGCACCATTGAGCACGTCAAGAAGCGCTTTGTGGAAGAGGGTCTGTCGGCGGCGCTGGAGCGCCGGCGGCCAGAGAAGCCTCCGCGCGGCGTCACCTTTGATGGGGCCTTTGAAGCACGCCTGATCACTCTGGCCTGTTCGGAGGCGCCGGAGGGGCGAGGGCGCTGGACGGTACGGCTGCTGGCGGAACGAGCGGTGGAACTCAAGTTGGCGTCCCGCGTGTCCCACATGACCGTGCAGCGCATCCTAAAAAAAACGAGCTTCAGCCTCACCTCCGCAGGTATTGGAAAATCCCGCCCAAGGAGAGCGCTGCGTTCGTAGCCGCCATGGAAGAGGTCATTGCCCTCTACGAGAGGCCCTACGACAAAGACTATCCGGTGGTCTGCATGGATGAGACCTGCAAACAACTGGTCGGGGAGGTGTGCCAGGGGCTGCCGTGCGCTCCGGGAAGACCGGCACGGGTGGACCATGAATACGTCCGTCACGGAGTCGCCGAGATCTTCCTGGAAGTGGAACCACTCACCGGGAAGCGCCACGTGGCTGCCGGAGAACACAGAACAAGAAAGGACTGGGCGTGGTGGATCAAAGGCATGCTGGACGAGCGCTACCCCAGCGCCATCCAAGTCCGCTTGGTCATGGACAACCTGAACACCCATTGCCTTGCTTCCCTCTACGAGACCTTCGCACCTGCCGAGGCCCGGCGGCTGGCCGAACGCCTGGACATTCACTACACGCCCAAACACGGGAGTTGGCTGAACATGGCAGAAATAGAACTCAGTGCCCTGAGCCGGCAATGCCTGGACCGGCGCATTCCCGACCTCCACACCATGCGCAGTCAGATGACCGCCTGGGAGCAGCACCGAAACAACCGCCAGCCCACCATCCACTGGCACTTCACCACCTCCGATGCGCGCACAAGGCTGCAGCATCTTTATCCGAAACTATAACTGTTACGGTGTACTAGTACGATCTCCCTCTCCAGCGCCTCACCCTCCTGCGTCGGCGGCTCCAGCCGCGTCAGCGCGGTGCGCCGGAACATGAGGCGCTGCGCCCAGAGGGGCGACCGTTCCAACAGCTTGAGGGGCAGCGGCGCCAGCCTGATGTCCTCTTCGTAGCAGCGGGCGGCGATGCGGCGGAAACGAACAGAGTGGCTTGTGTTGACCAGCGCCGTCTTCCCTGGAGCGCCCTTGACGATTGCTGCGAGGTCAATATCGCCGCGCGGGCCGAGGGCGTGAATCCCGACTCGTCGGGACATTCCCATGAGGCGCAGGTTAAGACGCACCAGCGGCAGGGGATACGCCAGGCAGTAGAGCCGGGCGTTGTCCTTTTTGTGCTTCGCAAAGGCTATTACACAAGCGCGGTGCATCATGATGTGGTCGGGATGGCCGTAAGCGCCGTAGGGGGAGTCGGTGAGGACGATGTCCGGCTGCGCCTCCTCCATGATCCGGCCCACGGCTTCTGCTACCTCCGCCGGCGGGGCTGCCGCAAGCATCCTGGGGCTGGGGTCAGCAACGGGCGACATGGGCGAGCCTTCGTAGCCCAGGAAGTGGACGCGCTGCGCGCCCAGGGCTTCGGCGGCGCACAGGAGGGCCTGGCGGTGGCGGTACTCCCAATCGGACCGGTCGCTGGCGGCGGGCTCCGGCGGCGTGCCGCAAACTATTTCTACGCGTACGCCTTGCCTGGCGCATCGCGCCAGCAAAGGGCCTGCCAGGAACGTCTCGTCGTCCGGGTGGGCAAAGACGGCAAGCAATGCTTGCGTCTGCGCTCCTGCGCCGGCTTTAGCCTGCATGTTTGAGGCCGATGCGGATGCGGCCCGGCTGTAGCACCACGAACCGGCCTACGAGATCCTCGTCGCGTTGGATAACCAAGTCTACCGTTGCCTTCGCCATGCTTGTTCTGACGTTTCCAGGAAACCGGAGCAAGATGACTCCGCAGCTCTCCTGACTGGTTGCCTAGAACAACTGGCCAAAGTCCTTGTCTTCCGTAAGCAGAACAAGCCCTTCGCTTTGAGCAAGCTGCAAGACGACTGAGTCTTCTGCCTGCGGCGCTACGTCAGCAACAGTCGTGACATCATGACCGGCGGCGCGTAGCGCTTTGACCACCGCGAAGTCACAGCTCTCATCTGCGAGAAAACGCATGGGCGCCCTGCGCCTGCTATTCCGCACTTGTTAGGACTGATTCCTCATGCGCCACAAGGTCAGCGGCGTATTTCAGGGCAGCCTGAATATCCTCGTGATGCAGACGGGGGTAGGCATCCAACAGGTCAGCCTGAGTGGCCCCGTCGCTGAGCTTGCGCAGGATGAGCTCCACTGGGATACGGGTACCCCGGATGACTGGTTTCCCCAACATGACTTTTGGATTGACTTCTATCCGGTTGGTTAGCTGCATGGCGTTCCTCTTCAGGAGATGTCGCTTGAAGAGATTCTAGCACAGGGGCAAAGCTTGCTGGCTTCGCGCGCGTACACAGCTTTCCTCAAGATGCCATCCTGTGAGTGCGCGCCCTTCGCTCCACCTCTGCTTTCAGCTCGCGTAGCCATGCTTCGGTCATGCGGCGGATGACCCGGCGCGGGTAGAAGAGGCGGATGGGCAGGACGCTGCTGGAGAAGGACTTGTGGTCGGTGATGAGCGTGGCGTTGCCCTGGGACACGAACGTGAAAGTGCGGACGGCGGTGATGGTGAGCTTTGTGGAGGCCCAGGCTATCCGATGAGGCAGGCCTGACTCCGTGACCTGGACGGAGAAGGGTACGCGGACACCGGCCATGCGCAGCCGGAACGAGAGCCGCGAGCCAACGGCCCACAGCTCCGGGGAGAGGCCCCAGACGCGGGTGCATACGCGGCTCCAGGAGGGCCAGGCCGCTGCGTCACCGAAGACGTCCCAGACCTGCTGAGGCGTGGCCTGCGCCAGGACGGAGGAGGCCATCTGGAAGCCGAAGAGGCCCGTGTTTGGCTGTTTAGGAGTGGATGCGTTGCTCATGCATCCGCATTATGCCACAAAGCGAAGAAGGCCCTGCTCAGCGGGGCCTTCTTCTACCGGCCGGACGCCTTTACTTCTTGGCGACGGTGGGCATGATCTCGGCGACGTCCTTGACCTTCTTGAGGTCGCGGAAGGCGGCGAGGGCCTGCTTCGCCTGGGCGGAGGGCAGGACGTGGGCCGCGTTGGCCTCGAACTTGATGTCAACCTGGTGGCCCTTCAAGGTGTTGGTGGCGTGCTCGATCTGGTTGGTGAGCTGGCGGCCATCCTTCAGGGTGACGACGACCTTTTGCTCCTGATGGGCGCCACGGATGCGGGCGGGCAGACGCTCCACCATGGGGTCTTCGCCCAGGTGCACGCGGGCCATCATGTCGCGGATGGGGGCGGAGTTGATCTTCTCGTCGGTGAAGGTCTCGTAGGTGACCTTGCCGTCCACCAGGGCGGCGGCGATGTTGAACTGGAGGCTGAACTTGCCGCCGAAGTAGGTGTCGGCATCGGGGCGGTTCAGGAAGCCATAGGCCATGCCGCTGATGAAGTCCACGCGCTCCACCTGGGAGGCGCGGATCTCGTACTTCTGGACCAGCTCGACCAGCATGGGGATGACGCCGTGGTGCCCGTAGCAGCAAGGCCATTCCTTGATGCGGATGCCGGAGATGACGTGCAGGGGCGCCTCGCCCAACTGGGTGGTCATGGCGTTGATGTTGGCCTGCTGGTCGCCGAAGACGGCCACGTAGCCGGAGGGGGCTTCGATGATATCCTGGTTGGCGGTGTAGCCCATCTGGGCCAGGGTGGCCGCCATGATGCCGCTGCGGGCTGCGTTGCCGGGGTGCAGGGGCTTGGTCATGGTGCCGAAGTTGGCCTGCACGCCGCTGGCCAGGGAGGCGGCGATGCCCAGGGCCGTGCGAGTGTGGTCGGTGTCCAGGCCCAGCAGGCGAGCGGCGGCTGCGGCGGAGGCCATGGCGCCGATGGTGGAGGTGCTGTGCCAGCCGCGGCCATAGTGGTCGGCGCCGATGCCGCTGCCGATGCGGGTCCCTACCTCAAAGCCGAGGCAGTAGGCGTCAAGGACTTCGCGGCCGGACTTGTGAAGCTGCTCGCCCAGGGCCAGGACGGTGGGCATGAGGACGACGGAGGGGTGGCCGAAGCCGCCGACGTCGTCATAGTCGTCGGAGTGGCCGAGGGTGGCGTTGGCGAGGGCGGCATCTGGGGCGGAGGTCTTGATGCTGGTGCCGATGACGGTGGCGGTGGGCTTGCCGCCCACTGTGTTGGTGTAGCCGGTGATGATCTTGCCGATATCGTGGATGTTGGCGACCAGCGCTGTGCCGACGGAGTCCATGAGGCCGACGTTGGCGGCATCAAGGGCCTGATCGGGGATCTTGGACGAGGGGGTCTTGGCTACGAACTCAGCTAACCTTGCGGTGGCTCCCATAGCTCCTCCTTCACAACTACAAGCTTGCGGGAAACGGGGATCTACATACGCTCGCAGGGAGGGCTTTTGCCGGCAGCCCAGTCGAGGCGAGTATAGGCAGGGGGTGTGGCGAAGTCAATACGGCATAGAGCATAGAGCATAGGGCAAACGGGCAAGCGGGCAAGTTGATTGATGGGCTGCCGACTGATTGTATTCTGGATTTCGCATTTTCCCCGGACTTGCGGGCCGCGACGGCAGATTGGGGTCGTTCTGATTGTTCCTGTTAGGGTTTTGGATAGCATGGTGGCGTGGGCTTTCTGTATGGGTGTGCTATGGGAAGGGTACGGGCAAAGACGGCGTTTGGGGAAGAGGCGGGAGACGGGGTGGTGACCTCACCCCCTGGACCCCTCCCCTGAAGTGGGAGGGGGAAAAGGCGGGGGCAGGGAGACGCGGGCGCGAAAACCGTGCCACGACGGGCGGTCGCGGTCAGCGGTCAAAGGTAGGGGAGCGGCGTGCCGTGCCCCTACGCATGGGACGGACGATTCGGGAAAGGGGCAGGGAGATTCTGCCCCTACACAAAGGGCGGCGACGGCTCTATGATGGCACAAGCGCCGAGAGGATGAGAGGCACATGGCAGTAGACGAACGCACCTTTGTTGCGGATGTGAAAGGTTGGATTGATGCAATCTTGCGAGAGCGGCCAGGACTGCCGTATTCGCATGCGCGGGTTGAGGAGCACACCATCAGCGGGCGGCAACGCCATGACCTGGTGCTGTTTGGACGGAACGGCTTACCGGTGCTGAGCGGCGAAGTGAAGATGCCGGACTCGGTGATTGGGAAGAAGAACCCGTACCATGAGGAACTGGTGAGGGATGCTTATGACAAGGCAAGGGATTTGGGGGTGGACTACTACTTTACGTGGAACGTGAGGGACTTTGCCCTGTTCCAGACGCTGCAAGCAGGCGTGCAATGGAATGAGCGGAAGGTGGCAGGCCGCCACGTGGTAGACGTGATAGATAGCGACGATGTACGGAAGGCGGATGTGGAGGAGGCGATCAAGCAGTTCTGGGTGACGCTACTTGAAAGCCTGCCGGCGCATTTTGCCGGGCGGCGCGTACTCCGCGAACTGGCGCTGGACGAGCTTTTCATACGGCGCATTGAAGCGGCGCTGGAAGAACCCATAGACAGCACGGAAAGAGAACTGGGACGCAGGCACAGGGAGGACGAGGCGTTCCGCAGCAGCATTGTGGCCTGGATGGTGGAGCAGGGATGGGAAGACACAGGCTTTGAGGATATCCTACGAGAAAACCTGAAGCGTGCGGCGCGACTGAGCTGCTATGTGTTGCTGACCAGGCTTGTGTTTTATGAGGTGCTGCGCAAGCGATTCAGGGTCATTGCGCCACTGGCCGGCACGGATACTGAAAGTCCTGAGGACATGGCTGAACTCTTGGAAGCGCGATTTGACGACGCTATGCGACGCTCGCGGGACTATGAAACGGTGTTTGCTCCTAAGGACTTCGGCAGGACGCTGCCTTTGCTTGCTCCCGACGCCCACGTGCACTGGGGAAGCGTGATACGGCGGATTGAGGAGTTTGACTTTTCCCAGCTTGACTTTGATGTGATTGGACAACTCAATGAACAGCTCATTGGCCACGATGAACGGCGTCAGTACGGTCAGTTCTACACGTCACCTGATGTTGTAGACCTTATCAATGCGTTCTGCATCAGGACGGCAGACGCGACGGTGCTGGACCCTGCGTGCGGCGGCGGGACGTTTCTGGTGCGGGCCTATGCCAGGAAACAGGCGCTGGCAAGGCGCGAAGGGGAGCGCGTTGACCACAGACGCGTGCTGGAGGAGATCTACGGCGTAGACAGGGCCACGTTCCCTGCTCAGCTTTCTACCATCAACCTGGCAGTGCGTAGCATTACCAATGAGCGGAACTACCCACGGGTGGGCCGACTGAGTTTCTTTGAAGTGCAGCAGGGGAATCCGCTGACCAGGTTGCCTGAGGAGGGTGAGAGACCTGAGGACATTTACCTGCCAGTCCTGGATGCAGTTGTAGGCAATCCGCCGTACATCCGGCAGGAACGCATTGAACCAAAGGACAAGCAGGTTATTGAAAACCTCGCGCGAAAGGAATGGCCGGGCGGAGTCCGTTTCTCAGGGCGGTCCGACATCTACGCGCATTTCTTTGCCCATGCCGCGCTTTCTTGAAGCAAGAGGGTTATCTTGGGTTTGTGACGAGCATCGGATGGCTGGATACGGACTATGGGTTCCGACTGCAAGAGTTCTTCTTGCAGAACTTCCGCATTGTGGCGGTATTGGAATCCCAGGTGGAGAAGTGGTTTGAGGATGCGCGTGTCACCACGGCAGTCACCATTTTGCAACGGGAGACGGACGTGGGACGAAGGATGGACAACAAGGTGCGGTTCATTCAACTTCTGAAACCGCTGTCAGCCATCTACACGACGCTGAGAGGCCGTATTGATGAAAAGGGGGAAGACGCGCGGCAAGAGGACCTGGACGCCGTCCGTGACCTGATAGAAGAGACTTCTGCAAGTGAGAAGACCGACTACTGGCGAGTCAAGGTAGTCAGCCAGCGGGAACTCTGGGAGCGGGGCTGCCGCTTGCCTGAAACGGTGGATGACGAAGCGGATGAAGATGAAGACGGCGCAAAGGATGAGAAGCCTGAGCCGTCAAAGAGCCTGTACAAGGGCGGCAAGTGGGGGCAGTACATCCGCGCTCCCGACGTGTGGTTTGAACTGTTGGAGGCGGCAAAGGATACGCTTGTCCCGCTGCACGAGCTTGCTGAAGTGCGCTTTGGCTTCAAGACGGGCGCCGACAAGTTCTTTTGTGTCAGGGACGTGACGGAAGCGGTGCTCAAGCGGGAGACGGACGAGGCCGCGTTTTACGACAAGTGGACGATCAGGCGGGCCGACACGAAGCGGGTGCGGATTGTGCATGACGGGGAGAGGGTGCCCCACCTGGTGGAGGCCAAGTACCTGGAGCCGGAGTTCCACACCTTGATGGAGGCGCACCGTATTGTTATCCGCGCTGCGGACGTTGGCCGGTTGGTGGTCAATGCGCCGGTTGCGCGGGCTGCGCTGCGGGGCACGCACCTGGCAAGGTACATACGATACGCAGAGGAGCAGGGGTGGAACACGGGGGCGACGGTTGTGAGCCGGGCGAAGGTGCAGCCGTGGTACGACCTGGGGCTGCGCCCCAAGGGCGAGCGGGCGCAGATGTTCTGGCCCAAATCACAACAGTACAGGCACATTGCACCGTGGAATGAAGAGACTCTTCCTGGGAATGACAACCTCTATGATCTTTGGGCCAAACAAGGGGTTCCACCACGCCTGCTTTGGGCGATGCTCAATAGCACAGTCGTTGTGTTGTCCAAGCACCAATTTGGGCGGGCTGCGGGGGTAGAGGGGAACCTGAAGACAGAAGTTGTTGACGTGAACATGATGCTTGTGCCTGACATACGACAAGCCTCGTCGGAGGTTGGGGCCAGAGCCGTGGCGGCGGCGGAAGCGATGAGCAAGCGGCTGAGTGGGCGCTATCTGTACGACGAGTTCACGCTGGCGGACCGGCAGCAGTTGGACGACGGGGTATTGGAGATGCTTGGGTATGCAGACCCGGCCAGGAGACTTCAAGTACGTACGCGCCTCTACGAAGCCGTGAAAAGGATGCAGATTGCCACACGGGAGCGGGAGATCATCGCTCGGCAGGACAGGGCGAGGGCGGCAGCGGGGCTCAGGCGACGTTCTTCGGCAGTTGAGATAGCTGAAGACATCTGGGCCATGCACAGCGAGTCGCTCCAATTGATGCAATTTCCTGCGGACTTTGTTCCCCGTGTGCAGGTAGGTGAGACGTTTGATTTGCCTGCGGGAGAGGTAGAGGTTGGGACGGCGATGATGGAGACGGGCCGTCAACTGCGGGCGGGAACGGTGCGCGTGGGCGGGCCAGCGGCTGCGGTGCTAGAGGTAGGAGGGATTGCGCGGGGGCGGTTCCTCCAGGCGATGGCGGAGTGCGGCCATTATGGGCCGGTGCTGCTGCCGGATGAAGCGGCCTGCGAAGGGGCGTACCAACAGTTCCGGCAGTATCGCAGCGAGCTTGAACGGCGGTTTGCGGAGCTGGCGGCGCAACGGAGCAATGACAAGAAGCGGCAGGATGCGATTGCCGAAGCGCTGCTGCGGAAGGCGCTGACGTGGCGGAGGCCGGATTGACCTAACCCCTGGCCCCTTCCCTAAAGGGAAGGGGAGAGAACAAAGGGCGCAAGCCTTGCGCCCCTACGGGTAGGCGCCTACGGGTGACGGCAGGCCAGGAGGCGGCGTTATGAACGGACAATCACCTAAAACGCAGGCGATGGGCCTTGTGGTCGGCGGGTCGCTGAGCCGGGGCGTGCAGGTGCGGCTGGATGCGGCGTGGCCCGTGGAGAGCGTGGCGGTGGGCAGCTTTGTGGTGATTCACAGTCAGGGCCAGGGGCGGCGCTACTTCGGCATCGTGTCGGACGTCGCGCTGGAGGTGTCGGACCTCTCGCTGCAGGCGTCGCCGCCGGACACCAGCGACCCCTTCGTGGCGTCGGTGATCGCCGGGACCAGCGCCTATGCCCTGGTCACGGTGCTGCCGCAGCTTGTGCTGGGGGCCGATGCTTTCGACGCCGTCGCGTCGCCCCAGCCGGCGCGCTCCATCCCCGCGCACTTCGCCCCGGCGTACGCCGCCTCGGAGGCCGACATCCGCTCGGTCTTCGGCGGCGAGGACGACCGCCACATCTGGATCGGGAACCCGCTGGATATGGAGAGCACGCGGGTCTGCCTGGACATCGAGGAGCTGGTGAAGCGGTCGAATGGGATATTCGGCAAGAGCGGCACGGGCAAGAGCTTCCTGGCGCGCATCCTGCTGGCGGGCGTGTTGCAGAAGGGGGCCGCCGTGAACCTGGTCTTCGACATGCACAACGACTACGGCTGGCAGGGCAGCTCCGAGCGGGGCAACGCGGTGAAAGGGCTGAAGCAGCTTTTCCCCAGCCAGGTGGCGGTGTTCACGCTGGACGGGGAGTCGTCGCGGCGGCGGGGCCTGACGCCCGACGCAGAGGTGCAGATCGGCTTCGACCAGATTGAGCCGCAGGATATGGAGACGCTGGCCGAAACGCTCAACCTGACCGAAGCGGGGAAGAGCGCCGTCTACTCCCTGGTGCGTCACTTTGGCCAGGAGCGCTGGCTCTACGAGTTCCTGTCCCGGGAGAGCCGCGAGGAGCTGTCCGCCCTGGCGGACGATACCTCGGAGAAGTTTGAGGTGCTGTGGACGCTGCACCGCCGCCTGCGCATCTTCACGCGGCTGCCGTTTCTGAAGGAGAAGGCTGCGGACGACGCCGTGCGGCGCATCCTGGACTACCTGGAAGCGGGCAAACACGTGGTGCTGGAGTTCGGGCGGTACGGCAACGACCTGCCGGCGTATATCCTGGTGGCGAACCTGCTGACCCGGCGCATCCACGATCGCTACGTGGAGATGATGGAGCGGGCCGGCGGCGACCCGGCGAAGGAGCCGCGGCAGCTTCTGATTACGATAGAAGAGGCGCACCGCTTCCTGACGCCGGCGGTGGCCTCGCAGACGATCTTCGGGACGATTGCCCGCGAGATGCGGAAGTACAATGTGACGCTCCTGGTGATCGACCAGCGCCCGGGCGCAATCGATCCCG
>JACQUI010000121.1 GCA_016210395.1 Chloroflexota bacterium
GCGGTAATGGTGATGCCCCGCTCCCGCTCCTGGTCCATCCAGTCCATGACCGTATTGCCTTCGTCCACGGAGCCCATCTTGTACGTGCGGCCCGAAGCAAAAAGCACCCGTTCGGTAACGGTAGTCTTGCCGGCGTCAATGTGCGCAATAAACCCTATGTTCCGTATGTTTTCCATAGATCCCACTTGGCGACGTCTCTCGCCAACCCCACAACTTCTTCCGAAGAGGTAGTGGTATAAGGCCGCCACAGCGTGAGGCGCAAAACGCCCACGCGCAGACGGCTACGATTGTCACACGAGGCCCACTGCCGCCCGTGCCCCGCTCACCAAGAGCGGCGGGCGCCCTTACAGAGCGTTCCTAGGGGAACGGCTGCTCCTCGACTACCAGCGGTAATGGACGAAGGCGCGGTTGGCGTCGGCCATCCGGTGCAGGTCCTCCCGCCGCTTCACGGCCGTGCCTTGCCCTCGCGACGCCTCCAGGAGTTCATGGTAGAGGCGTTCACCCATTGTTGCCCCGCCTTGAGCGCGAGCCGCGCCGATGAGCCAGCGCATTGCCAGGGCTTCCCGGCGGTCCGCGCGGACCTCCACGGGCACCTGGTAGGTTGCGCCGCCCACCCTGCGCGGCTTCACCTCAAGGATTGGGGTGGCATTGCGCATTGCCTGCTCAAAGACCTCGGGAGCGGGACGGTGCGTCTCCTCCTCCAGTTTGAGCAAGGCATGATAGACGATTCTCTGAGCAGCGGTCTTCTTCCCCTGCATCATGATCCGGTTGATGAAGCGGGCTATCTGATCGTTGCCATACTTGCGGTCAGGCGCAATGACTCGTTTCTCAGCTCTCCTGCGTCTCGACATACATTCCTCTTGCGCCTGCTACTTGCTTCGCTTTGCGCCGTATTTGCTCCGGCCCTGCTTGCGGTTTTCCACACCCGTGCTGTCCAGCGTCCCTCGCACCACGTGGTATCGGACGCCCGGCAGATCAGGCACACGCCCCCCGCGAATAAGCACTACCGAGTGCTCCTGCAACGTATGGCCTTCGCCGGGGATGTAGGCCGTCACCTCGATGCCGTTGGTAAGACGGACGCGCGCGACCTTGCGCAGAGCCGAGTTCGGCTTCTTGGGCGTGACGGTCTTCACCTGCACGCAGACACCCCGCCGCTGGGGGCAACCCGGACCACGCACCACGCGGTTGCGCAGAGAGTTCTGCACAAAGCGCAGAGCCGGCGCCTTGGTGCGGTTTTCGCCCTTCACGCGGCCTTTTCTGACCAGTTGATTAATCGTTGGCATACTGAACTCGCAAGCAAAAGAGCAATAACAATCTGTCCCGCACTACACGGCGACATTAGGGGAGTATACCAACCGCTATCTAGGTTGTCAAGGAAAATTTCTCTCCCCACATCTTCTTTACTTCCTGCCTGCATGGCCGTAGACTATACCAGTTGGACTCCTCTCGGACTCCTCCCAAACCTATCTGTCGAGGCTGCCCCATGACGGATCTCAGAACGCTCATGCCGGTTACCCGCAATCCCAAGGTAGAAGAATTCCGCTCGGGCGATACCGTCCGGGTAAACTTGAAGGTCATCGAAGGCAATCGCGAACGAACGCAAACGCTGGAAGGCGTCGTTATCCGCCAGCACCGCGGAGGCGCAGGCGCTACCTTCACCATCCGGCGCGTGACCCGTGGCGTGGGCATGGAGCTGACCTACCTGGTCAACTCCCCCCGGCTAGAAACGGTGCAAGTCGTGCGGCGTGGCCGCGTCCGGCGCGCGCGCCTCTACTACCTGCGTGGCCTCTTCGGCAAGGCCGCCCGCATCAAGGGCGAGCGAGTTGCCCAGCGAGGCATGGCTGCGGCTGTGGCGGATGATGCCGCGCCGGAAGCCACCGAGGCGGAGGCTGTGGCGGCAGAGGCCGAAGCTCAGCCCCCTCCTGAGGCTCCCACAGCGGCCGCCCCTGCCTCCGGCGCTTAGCGCCGCTGCTCGTGCACTCCCAGCGCCTCCCTCAACAGGAGGCGTTTTTCGTATTCCTCAAGTCCGGCAGCCCCAAGGTCTTTCGGTGTTCGGATGCAAGAGGGAGTTCCCGTTCGCCCTGAGCTTGTCGAAGAGGACTTCGTGGTTCGACGAGCTCACCACGAACGGAGGTGTGCTCCTGGCCGATGAGCCTGCCACCGAAACAGTTGCTCTTTGCCTTTCGACCCCTATCGGCCTACAATGGCCGCTGAACACATGGTTGGAGGAACGCCTTGACCCAAGAGACCGCTACCATCGTCGTCTACACCCACCCGGACTGCCAGGGCTGTGACATGGTCCTCGACGACCTGGACCGCCGGGGCGTCCGCTACCGGCAAATAGACGTCACCACAACCCCAGGCGCCGTAGAAGCGCTGCTGAAGCTCACCGACGGGCAGCGCGTGACGCCTGTCGTCGTGGACGGCGACAAGGTTTCTATAGGCTACCGGGGCATCGGCTGCACGTTTTAGGCAGGCCTTTCGGATGGGTTCAATGGCGCGATACGGTCCCAAGAGGTCAGCGAGACGCACCGTTATCCTGCCGAAGCCCTGAGCGCAGCGAACGGGGAGGTGGTCAAATACCTCCGCTCTGGTGACGTCCCGACTCGCGAAGAATCCCCTACGACGAATCGCCTCTCGCAGGGCCACGGTCCGACTACGTCGCGAGTCCACGATAACGTCGGGACGGTGGCCCTGCGCTCGCATACCCAAAAGCCCTTTGCCCAGGAACATCGAAAGACCTGGACGCCTCCCCCTCTCCAAAGCCCCTTCCTTGTCGCAAGGCGATTGTATATAATGGCACAAGTGGCCCGGTGGTGTAGCCTGGTTTAACACGCGGCCCTGTCAAGGCCGAGATCGTGGGTTCAAATCCCATCCGGGTCGCCATGCACTTGCCCCTCTTCCTGGCTGTCAGCTAGCACCCTTCTTCCCCCAGCTTCTCCGGCACGTTCCCTTCTGGCTTTTTCGTGTGTCCCCCTCCCGTAGGGGCGAAGCATGCCTCGCCCCTACGGGAAGGGGACACGGAGTCTTCCCATTCCAGCCGCTCAACGGTGCAGCCGCTTCTTTCCCCCGTAGCGGCGTGGTATCATTCCTGCGTCAGATGAACATACGTGCGATGCATCATGGCTGACCGGCTCGTCGCGGGGCAGGGGCGTGAGGAAGACGCCACCCTGGATAACAGTTTGCGCCCCCGCAAGCTGGCGGATTTCGTCGGCCAGGGCGCGGTGAAAGAGAACCTGAGCATCGCCATGCAGGCGGCCATGCAGCGGGGTGAGCCGCTGGACCACGTCCTCTTCTATGGCCCGCCGGGCCTTGGCAAGACGACCCTCGCCAGCGTCATCGCTGCGGAGATGGGGGTCAACATCAAGGTCACGTCAGGGCCCGCCATCGAGCGGGCCGGCGACATGGCCGCCATCATCACGGGCCTACGCGCTCACGACCTCCTGTTCATTGACGAGATCCATCGCCTGAACCGCGCGGTGGAAGAGGTCCTCTACCCCGCTATGGAGGACTTCTTCCTCTCGTGGGTCATGGGCAAGGGCCTGGGCGCGCGCACCATCAACCTCAAAGTGCCGCCGTTTACGCTGGCGGGCGCAACGACTCGTTTCGCGGCAGTCGCTGCGCCCCTGCGCAGCCGTTTCGGCATGGTGTACCGGCTGGACTTCTACGACCAGCAGGCCATCCAGACCCTGCTGCGGCGCTCCGCCTCGATCTTCGGCGTCACCATTGCGGCCGATGGCGTCGAGGAGATCGCGAGGCGCTCTCGCGGCACGCCCCGCATCGCCAACAGGCTGCTGAAACGTGTGCGCGACTACGCCCAGGTCGTCGCCGATGGGACCATTACCGGCGATGTTGCGAAGAAGGCGCTCAGCATGCTGGAGATTGACCGGCTGGGCCTGGACCAGGTTGACCATCGCGTGCTGAACGCTATTGTGGAGAAATACGATGGCGGGCCCGTGGGCCTGGAGACCATTGCCGCCTCCATCAACGAAGAGGCCGATACCATCATGGACGTGTACGAGCCGTACCTGATGCAGCTTGGCTTTCTGGCGCGGACGCCCCGGGGCCGTGTGGCGACGCGCCTTGCCTACCAGCACCTGGGCGTGCCCTATAAGGAGCAGCCCGCGGCGGCTCAGGCGAGCCTCTGGCAGGAGAAGGAAGCGTAGGGCGGCGCTCCACAGCTCCCTATGGAACGCAGAACGGGCGCGGAAACCGCGCCCCCACCGCATATGCGCCGTCAGCCCCGTGGCCCCGTATGTCCGTATGTCCGCGTGTTCCCCCCCATTGACACACCCCTGCCGCCTGCCTACTATGGGGCCACTTTGCCCGCCTACACCTAGCCCGCGAGGTGGCCCGTGCTCTTCTCCATTGACGGCCTCACCCCCAAGGTCCACGAGTCCGCATTCATCGCGCCCAACGCCGTCCTCATCGGCGACGTGGAGGTGCACGCCAACGCCAGCGTCTGGTTCAACTGCGTCCTCCGTGGCGACGCCGGCAAGATCGTCATCGGCGAAGGGACCAACGTCCAGGACGGCTCCGTCATCCACGAGGAGACGCTCATCGGCAAGAACTGCGTCGTGGCGCACCTGTGCCTGGTGCACCGCTGCAAGGTGGGCGACAACGTCATTATAGGCAACGGCGCGCTGGTCTTTGGGCCCCTGGAGATCGGCGAGGGCGCGGTGATCGCCGCCGGTTCCGTGCTCACGCCCGGCACCAACGTGCCGGCCAACATGATGGCCCTGGGCGTCCCGGCCAAGCCGGCGAGAGAGGCCACCGCCGAGCACCACCAGATGACGGCGCGCCTGGCGGCCAGCTACAACCGCAACCGGGGCCGCTACCTGCAGGGCCTCAAACCGGTCGGCGACTGGAACGAATGGCTAAAAGGCGGGAAGTAGCCGTCAGCGCAGCGTCCCTGCCCATGTCCCGTGGGGGCGCAAGAGCCTTGCCCCCGATCCGTAGGGGCAGACCCGCGTGTCTGCCCCGTCCTCTAGGTAGGCGGACACATCGGTCCGTTCCTACGAACACCCAGCGGCCATGTCCCCTGGTTTTGCTACAAACTAGCGTCAGCCGTCCCATCACAGGGGTAACTATGTCATGCTAGAGTGCGGTGGTCAAAAACGCCCAACAGCATATGCGGTTGCCTCGCGAAGCATCCCTCACCCGTTTCGCCCTCGCGCAAAGGGCTGCGGCAGCAGCCCGCGCACCACTGCTGCCTGAACGATGTTCATCCCAAAAGGGTCCGAAGGAAAAGCAAAAGCTGGCCCGCCATCGGCGGGCCAGCTTTTTACTTGAGCTGCTTTTGGGATCGCCTGGGTTTTCTAGGCGCCGATTTTCGACAACACGTACTGTACGGTGCCGCGCGGCGTCACGACTTCCACCTTGTCGCCGACGACGCGATCCAACAGCGCGCGGCCCACCGGCGAGGCATCGGAGATCTTGCCGGATGCTGGGTCGGTCTCGCTGGAGTCCACCAGCATGAAGGCCACCTCTTTGCCACTCATCGCATGCTTCAAGATAACCTTGGAGCCGACGCTGACGCGCTGGAGGATTGCATGGTCCTGGTTGTTTGCGCCGTCCAGGATCGTGGCCCCTCGCAGCAGAGACTCCAGGTCCCTTATGCGCGACTCGGCCTGCCCCTGGATTTCCCTTGCGGCGTCCAGAGGGGAGTTTTCGCTGAAGTCTTTGGTCGAGGCGGCTTTCCGGATCTGTTCGGCGATGACGGGGCGTTGCGACTTGAGCACTGTCAACTCTTCATTGAGCCGCTGATACCCCTCCGGGGTCAACTGGTTCCCGACGGGCTGCTTGGTGAGCTTGCGCTGGGATGACCCTCTCCTACCCACGCGGCGGAGCTTTGCGTGGGCAGCCAGATTGCCTTCGCTTGCGCCTTCCTTGAACAGGTATTTCAGGAAGTCCTTGGTAATATTGAGCCGGTCGCCGCGTTCATCGCCAATAGCTTCCAGGCTCTCACAGTACTTCTCGATGTCCAGCGGAGCGATGGCAGAGATGACGCGGTCGGCGCCCATGTAGCTGGTAAACCGGGTGAGTTCCTGTAGCACGAGCGGCTGGCTCTTGCCAGCCTGGGATTTGAGGTAGCCGGCGCACGCCTGCCACAACGACAACTGAGTTGAGGGGTTCAAGAACACCTCCTGCTAGCTCTAACATTCCAATTGTAGGCGGCCCGCTGAAAGCCTGTCAAATCAGGGGCGTGGCGGGTTCCAGCGGGAAACGCCCCGCGCATACCCCCTTCCCGCAGCGGAATGAGGCCACAACTCGGCGGAGAACAGAGCGTCCCTCTTCTTCGGAACTTCCTGGGCCCAGAACAGACAAAGTGGTCCCTATCCTCTGCGTGGACATTGTCCCGCGCCGGGGCCAGCACGTTCTTCCGGTGCTACAATGGTGCCGCCACGAGATAGCCTGAAGCGGGACCCGCATGCCGGATGCCCCCGCAGCGGGCGTGGCTCCGGCTCCGGCGGCGCAGCACAAGCAGAGGAGGCGATATCCATGGCAGCCATCTCCCTCGACGTGAAGTCCCGCACACCCTTTGCGGGGAGCGTCCCCTTTGGCCCCGTCGGCCCGTATGAGGTGATCGAGGGTGTGGCGCGCTACGCCTTCGATCCTGCCGCCGCGCCCAACGCGCCAATCACGGATCTTGGCCTTGCCCCCAGGGACCGCCACGGCCTGGTGGAGTGCGAGGGCGACGTCCGCATCCTCCGGCCCACTGACCCTGCCAGGGGACAGCGCCGCCTGCTGGCGGACATCATCAACCGGGGCAACAGCGTGGCAGCGGGCATGTTCAACAACGCCGGCCGTGGCGGAGCGCGCGGCGCGGGCGAGCCCGGCAACGGCTTTCTCATGCGGCACGGCTTCACCGTGCTCCAGTGCGGCTGGCAGTTCGACGTGGCCCCTGGGACGGCCCTGGGCTTGCGCGTTCCTGATGCCTTACAGGACGGCAAGCCCCTCACCGGCAAGATCACCTACACCTTCCAACCAAACAAGCCCACGAGGACTGAGGAGCTGTTCACCGGCATCCACAATCGCTCGCTCCCCAACGACGTGGAGAGCAAGGATGCGGTGCTCACGGTCCGTGACTACGAGTCCGATCCCCCCACGGTCATTCCCAGAGACCAGTGGCTTTTCGCAAAGACCGTAGATGGGCGCGCCGTGCCCGATCCAGCGTTTCTCTACCTGGAGTCCGGGTTTGTTCCCGGGAAGGTCTACCAGGTCACCTACCCGACCACGGGCGCGCACATCGCAGGCGTTGGGCTTATCGCCACGCGGGACATGGTCTCCTTCCTGCGGCATGGGACGGCCGCACAGGGCAACCCCTGCGCGGGGGAGCTTGACCACACCTATGCCTTTGGCGTGTCCCAGACGGGGCGCTTCCTGCGCCTCTTTCTGTACCTTGGCCTGAACCTGGACGAGCAGGGCAGGCAGGTCTTCGATGGCGTCCTGGCCCACATCGGCGGCGGGCGCATGGCCGAGTTCAACAAGCGCTTCCCCCAGCTCAACAGCTCGTCCAAGCGCACCCTCTCCTACCTCTTCCCCTACCTGGACACGGACCAGCGCGATCCCGTCTCCGGCAAGGTGGACAGCATCCTGGCGAGGCACAGGGCCAAGGGCGGCCTCCCCAAGGTCTTCCTCACCAACACGGCGGCGGAGTACTACGGCAGCCTGGGGTCCCTGGTGCACACCAACGTGGAGGGTACGCGGGACGTGGCCCCTTCTAGGGATGTGCGCATCTACCAGATATCAGGAGCGCAGCACGGCTCCGGATCGCTTCCCCTGACCGATAGCGGCGGCGAGGGCGCGAAGCTCCAGCAGCTCGTCAACATCGTGGACTACCGGCCATTCCTCCGCGCGGCGCTGCTGGACCTCGCGGACTGGGTCGCAAAGGGCGCCGAGCCGCCGCCCAGCACCCACCCGCTTGTCGTGGATGGAACGCTAGTAAAGTCGGCAACGCTAGCCTCCTTCTTCAATAGCGTTCCGGGAGTACGCTACCCGGAGCGGCTGCGCGCCCTGACGCCGTCGGACTATCAGGCAGGGCTGGACCCTGCGCAGGCCAACCACACCGGCGGCGGCGACCCCTTGCCCGTGGGGACGGCGTTCACCAATCTGGTGGCTGCGGTGGACCGTGACGGCAATGAGGTGGGAGGCGTCCGCCTGCCGGACCTCACCGTGCCGCTGGCGACGCATGCCGGCTGGAACGTGCGGCACAGGGACATCGGCGGCGGCAACCAGATGATCGGCCTCACCGGGTCAACCATCCCCTTCCCGGCCACGCGGGCGCAGCGCCTGGCGTCAGGCGATCCCCGCGCGTCCATAGAGGAGCGGTACGCATCACGGGAGGCGTACCTGGCGCTGGTGCGGAAGGCCGCCGAGGGCCTGGTTGCCCAGCGGTTCATGCTGGCGGAGGACGTGGACCACGTGGTGCAGCAGGCTGGCCTCCGGTACGATGCCATCCTTGCCAGGGCTGCGGGTACGGCCGCGCCGGCGCCGGTGAGAGCGTAGGAAGCACTGCATGTGAACAGCGGAGTGCAGAGGCAATCCTTTCACGCTATCCCCGCGCCTCGTAGAACTCCGCCGCCTTCCGCCGCACGTCCGTGTAGGAGCGGACGCCTTCCGCCAGCCACCGCCCCAGCACCGTCGCGTGCCGCTGGACCTCCGCGTCCAGGTCGCCCTGAAAGGCCAGACGCTCCTGGATGGCAGCGGCGGAGGCCGGCGACAGGTCCAGCAAAAAGCTATCGCCGCCGGGCTGCCAGCGGGCGATGCGCCTGAAGGCGATGGCGCCGCCGGGCCTGGCGACGGGCTGCATCCACACGTCCCGCAGCCGGCGCAGGACGCCGCTGCGGGCGTAGCCGGCATGCAGGTTGACCACCAGCGCCAGGTGGCGCAGCAGCGCGTCCAGCACGGCGACATCGGGGTGGCGCAGGTCGCCAATGACCTCCTGGGGGCTGTCGGCGTGCATCGTGGCCCCCAGAGAGTAGCCCCGGTCGAGGGATTGAAACAGGGTGAGCACGTTTTCGCCCCACAGGTACATGGGCAAATGGGGGCTGATCTCGTTGCACAGCACCCAGGTCTTGGAAGGCTCGGTTTCTTTGAGGAAGGCGAAGTCCTCCCACTGGCCGCGCGTGAGCACAAGCCCTACCTCCGGGCGGCGCAGGCCAAGGAGAGCGGTGAGCATGGTGGTCTTGCCCGCCAGTCGTGGTGGGGCCGCCACGATCAGTGACGCATTGCGCTCCACGAACAGCCACAGGAGGGCGGCGGTGGCTGCGTCCAGGGTGTGGTTCTCGATGAGGTGCAAAATGGAGAGAGCGCTCTGCTCATCCAGCGTGGTATCCGGCGGCCCCATCCACCAGGGAACGCCTCTTTCTCTCGATGTGGACATGGCAACGCACTCCTGACGCGCGACCTCCGCTATCACATCATCAATAATACACAAGGGGCACGAGATGTCGTGCCCCTCTGTTTGGCCACGCGCGTGCGGGCCAGGGTCGTTGGCATACGTAGGGGCGACCCGCCGGGTCGCCCCTACGTCGCAGGCAATCCTATATCTTTACCAGGTACAACCCAACCCAGGCGGCCGCCAGCACCCAAGGAACCAGGCTCCACACCAGGCGGTCGGACAGGAAGCCCGGCAGCTTTGCGTGGGCCTCGGGGCTGAGGGCAACGTCCTGCAACGCCTCTTCCAGGTCGGCGTCGCCTTCCGAGAGCTGGCGAGCCAGCGCGGACTCGCGGGAGGAGCCCACCCTGCGGCTCTGGCGCAGGAACGTCATGTATAGTCCGGAGCGCAGGCCAAGCTCGCGCTCGATCTCGTTGCGGCGGTACTCGGCGATGCGTTGGGCCGTGAAAAGACGCCGCAGCAGCACGAACCACCCCAGGGACAGGACGGTTCCCACGGTCCCAACCAGCGCGATGGCGCGGGACGAGTCGGTAAGGCCGGGCTTGAGGTTGCCGGCCAGGAAGGCCAGCCCCACGAGGCTGAGGCCGATGAGCACGAGGCCGCCGGTCCAGACCCGCTGGGTGACCTGGTCAATGTCGCTGTCCAGCAGCTCATACTCCACCATGAGCACCTGCCACCGGTTGCGGGGCGGCACGCTCATGGCGGCGCGCTCAGTCGTTGTCTCCTCTCGCTCCTCCCGCTCGAAGCCTGTGTCCCTCGGGGCCCGGATGCCCATGATCGCCGCCGCCGGGGAGTTTTCCGCCGTCTCCCGGGCGTTTCGCGGCCGAGGCGTGGCCTGAATTGGGCCTTCAACCTTGCCGTTGCTGTACTGACGCGGACCTCTGGTAGTCATGCTCCCTCCTTCACCATTGCCAGAAAACGATCAAATAAATACTCGTTGTCTAGCGGACCGGGCGCAGCCTCCGAGTGAAACTGGATGGCCATGACTGGAAGTGTCTTATGACGCATCCCCTCAACCGTGCCATCGTTCAGGTTGACGTGGCTGACCTCCAGCCCTTGCGGCAGCGTGGCGGCGTCTACCGCAAAGCCATGGTTCTGGGCGGTGATGTACACCTTGCCCGTAGCCAGGTCCTGGACCGGATGGTTTCCCCCGTGGTGCCCGAACTTCAGCTTGTAGGTGGAGGCGCCAAAGGCGCGCGCCAGAAGCTGATGCCCCAGGCAGATGCCCATGACCGGCGCTTTGCCGATCAGCCCCTCCACCGTCTTGATGGCGTACCCCAGCAGGGCAGGGTCTCCCGGCCCCGGCGAGAAGACGATGCCTTGCGGCTGCAGCGCCAGGATCTCGGCGGCGGTGGCCGTGGCGGGCGCCACGGTGACGGCGCAGCCTCGTCTGCGCAGGTTTCGGAGGATGTTGTACTTCAGGCCGCAGTCCGTGACGGCGATCAGTATACCAGAGGTTCCAGTAAAAAATCTAGTGCTCTCGCCGTTTTCCCAAGAATAATTCTCCTTCGTGCTCACCAGCGGCACCTGGTCTATGTCCACGTACCTGGGTACGCGCTTCAAACGCTCCAGGGCCTCCTGTGGGGCGAACTCCGTGGTGATGCAGCCCATCATCGCCCCCTGGCTGCGCAGGCGGCGGGTCACCGCGCGCGTGTCCACCTCGCTGATCCCGGGCACGCCCTGGGCCGCCAGGTAGCCGTGGATGTCGCCGGCGCTGCCGAAGTGGCTGGGGTGCGTCGCGTTCTGCCGGACGACGTACCCCGCCGCCTGGATGCGCCGCGACTCCACGTCGCCTGCGTGGATGCCGTAGTTCCCGATGAGCGGGTACGTGGCGACGACGATCTGCCCGTGGTAGGACGGGTCCGTGAGGATCTCCTGGTAGCCGGTCATGGCGGTGTTGAAGATAACCTCGCCATAGGCCGTGCCGTGCGCGCCAAATGACTCGCCGGAGTACACGGAGCCATCTTCCATGACCAGGTGTGCATCAAGAGGCATAGGTTCTTTCCCCGTAGGGGCCACACATGCATCGCCCCTACAATCGTCTTTGTCATGCTGAGGCACGCTGGCCGAAGCATCTTGCTTGCCTGCCAGGGCATTTCGCTGTTGTCATGAGACATCTGTGTTTTGAAAGCGGGCCTTTGCCAGCCTGGGTTGTCCTTCACGGCAAACCGCTGCCTCGGCCGGCAAGATTCTTCACGATGCTTCGCTCGTTCAGAATGACAATAGGCCTGTCATGCTGAGCCATGACGGCAGTCAGGCGAAGCACCCAAGGCGTTCGCGGACTACTGCGTGCCGTTCATCAATGAGCGTCATGCCATCACGGTCAGAGGCCTTAGATTCTTCACGATGCTGCGCTCGTTCAGAATGACAGTGGGGGCCTTACTCCCTCACGACCAGCCCCCCTACCGCCGAATACGCCACCCTTCCCCCCACAATGGTCGCCGCCGCCCTCCCCTTCAGGGTCACGCCCTCCAGGGGCGTGTGCTTGCCCTTGGATGCGAAGTCCGCCCCCCGCACAAGCCACTCCTCGTCCAGGCGCACCAGCGTCACGTCCGCTGCCGACCCTTCCCGCAGGCTGCCCAGGCCGTTGCCGCGCTCGCCCAGCAAATGCAGCGGGCCCTGGGTCATGCGCTCCACCAGCATGGACAGCGGCAGATCGCCCCGGTGCACCAATGTCATCAGCGCGCCAAAAGCCGTTTCCAGGCCGCTGATGCCGCTGGCCGCCTCATCGAAGGTGACCAGCTTCGTTGTCACTGGATGGGGCGCGTGGTCGGTAGCGACCGCGTCAATCACGCCGTCACGCAGTCCCGCCAGGAGCGCCTCGGCGTCGCGGCGCGTGCGCAGGGGCGGGTTCACCTTGGCCGAGGTATCGTAGGCGGCGTAGGTCAGCGGGCTGGCCAGGGGGCCGTCCGGCGCGTGGCCGCGCACCCATTCCTCGGTCAGCGTCAGGTGGTGGGGCGTCGCCTCGGCGGTCACCGGCAGGCCGCGCTCCTTGGCGCGGCGCACCAGCTCCACCGATCCCGCAGTGGAGATATGCGCCAGGTGCAGGCGTCCGCCGGTAATGGCGCACAGCTCGATGTCGCGGGCGACCATCGTTTCCTCGGCCACGGCGGGCCAGCCGGCCAGGCCCAGGCGGTTGGAGACGCGGCCCTCGTTCATGGGCGCATTGCGGGACAGGCCCGGGTCCTCCGGGTGGTTGATGACCGGCAGGCCCAGCCCGCCTGCGTACAACAGGGCCTGTCGCATCAGGTGCGGGTTGGCCACGGGGCTGCCGTCGTCGGAGAAGCCGATGGCCCCGGCCTGGGCCAGCTCCCACATCTCGGCAAGCTGCTGGCCCGCGCGCTCCTTGCTGACGCAGCCGATGGGCAGGACGCGGACGCCGTTGGCCTCCCGCGCCCGCCGCAGGACGTAGTCCACCACGCTGGCGTTGTCTATGGCGGGGCGTGTGTTGGGCATGCAGCACACCGTTGTGAAGCCGCCGCGGGCCGCCGCCTCCAGTCCCGTGGCGATGGTCTCGTGGTCCTCGTAGCCCGGCTCGCGCAGGTGGACGTGCAGGTCAATGAAGCCGGGGCAGGCGACAAGGCCCACGCCGTCCACGAGGATGCACCCCTTGGGCAGGTTGCCGTCGCGTATGGCGGGGGCAAGCTTGCCGATGCGCCCCTCCACGATGAGCAGGTCGCCAGCGCGGTCCATGCCCTGAGACGGGTCCACGATGCGCGCGCCGCGTATGAGGATGCTGTTGGTTGCGGTTGTCATGTTCGTTTGTTCGCAAGGTCTGGTCGGTAGGGGCACTGTAGGGGCGTCCCGACGCGTCGGGACGCCCCAGCGTAGCGATGGGATTTTCCGTACCGAGGATTCCCCTACGGAATCACGCCCGCCTGCCGCGAGCCGATCAGCAAATACAGCAGCGCCATGCGCACCGCCACGCCGTTGCGCACCTGCTCCTCCACCAGCGACTGCGCCCCGTGGGCCACCTGCGGGCTGATCTCGATGCCCTCGTTCATCGGCCCCGGGTGCAGCACCAGCGCGCCGGGCTTCGCCCGCTTCAGGCGGCGCTCGTCTATCTGATACATCTTCGAATACTCCCGCAGCGTGGGCAGCAAGCCCGCCTGCTGCCGTTCCAGTTGCAGGCGCAGCGGCATGACCACGTCGGCCCCTTCGATCGCCTCTTCGATCCTTGTGCTCACCTCCACGGCCGCCAGGGGGCCGCCCTCCTCGCGGTAGCTGCCGTCCAGGAACTCCTGCGGGAGCAGGGTGGGCGGCGCGCACAGGACGACGCGCGCCCCTGCGGCGGTCAGCCCCCATAGGTTGGAGCGGGCCACGCGGCTGTGCAGGATATCCCCAACGATGACCACCTTCGCGCCGCCGACGCTTCCCCTGTGTTGCCGGATGGTGTACATGTCCAGCAGCGCCTGGGAGGGGTGGGCGTGCCAGCCGTCGCCGCCGTTGATGACGCAGGCGCGCTCCAGGTTGCGGGCCATGAAGTAGGGCGCGCCGGAATGATAGTGGCGCGTGGCGATCAGGTCCGCGCCGGTGGCCTGGAGCGTGCGCACCGTGTTCAGCAACGACTCGCCCTTCTCCACGCTGCTGCCCGAGGACGACAC
>JACQUI010000120.1 GCA_016210395.1 Chloroflexota bacterium
CAACTGGGAGAGCGCAGCGTTCGCATCGCTGAGGTTGGGGGTTCGAGCCCCCCTATCTCCACCACTCATCACATCTTTTCCCCCACGTTCGCACCCCAGTAGCTCAGAGGATAGAGCAGCGGTTTCCTAAACCGTGTGTCGGCGGTTCGACTCCGCCCTGGGGTACCATCGCCATAGCTGCAGGCCCCGTTTGCAAGCGGGGCCTTTTGTATTGCCGCTCTCCCTGCATCCATGGTCAAGGCGTTTTCGTGGGTTCCAAGGCGTCGCAGCTCTTGGCTTCCAGCCTGTTCGCCTTCAGCCGCCCCGTCAAAGCGTGTTCCTCGCTTCTGGGCCTCGCTGCCGTACTGCTCTTCTAGGTCCCACATCACCACCTGACCTACGTGGGTTATCAACTATTGGCTGGTATGCGGCGGGTATACAGTGGGTATCACTTTGGTTCGCCATTTCAAACAACACCAGGAGGGAATCATGAAAGCTTTCAGGAAACAGATCAGGATGGGCAAGTTCGCCATGCCGTTGTGGTCTCTGGCACTGGCTGGCGCAGCAGTGGTTGCCGCCGCAGGCCAGGCCGTTGGCCCTGTGCTGAGCGGGTCGGTCTCAGGCACAGCCGGGCTCACTGTCGAACAATCGGTCCTGCTTTCGACGAACGCCAGCGACCACAGCATCACGGGGCACGTGGGCGATGACTCGCTCATCGTCGTCAACGATGAAGGCACGAGCTTCACCGCCGCTATCGAACTGCACGTAGGCGACTTCCCCGTCATCAACCTGGACCTGCGCAACGTCAGCGACGCCGACGCCAATGCGATTCTTGAGCTGGCAGCGCCAGCCGGCGTTGACATCGAGGTGGATGAGGCCAGCGGGAATCTGGGCGAGGCCCAGGTCAGCTCCAATGCCTGGCTGCTGTTCGTTGACAAGGACAATACCGATTCGCTGTCCATCACGGTATCTCCCAAGGACGACCTGAAGCCTGGTTTCTACACCATATCTGGGCGAGTCGTCCAGGTCACAGGCTAGCCCGGCAACGCACAAAACACCAGCCGCGTAGTCCAAAGGCCCGTCTGCTTCCTCCTTCCTTGGCAGACGGGCCTTTCTCTTGTCCATGCCCGTCAGTGTACGTGTACATGCGAGGAGACACAGGCCAAGACTGGCCTGTGTCTCCTTTTGTTGTCTGCGCACAGATAGCTTGGGCGAATTTCCCAGAATCGCCTGTCATTACGCTCTGTTGCTGGCGTCTGTGTGCCTTTTCTGGGACACGCTTACCGTCCTGGTTTCTGTGCGTCCTGGGTATCGGGATGGTATACAAACAGTATAGGAATGGTTTATTGGGCTATCGCATGGCCCGTAGAGGAGGAAAAAGATGAAGGTTTCTTACCGGCAGGCGCGTTTGGCTCGGTTTGCTTTGCTGATCTTTGCTGTGGCCGTAGCCGGAATGGTAGTGCTGGCTGCAAGGGGTCAGGCTGTGGGGCCGGTCCTCAGTAGCTCCATTACGGGCACATCCGGAGTCACAGCGCAGCAGGGCCTGGTGCTGGACCAGTCCAGCTATATTTCCAACCACGGCGGCTCCAACGACGCCATCCTGACCATGAACGACGAGGGCACGTCTTTCACCGCTGCAGTGGAGATATACGTGGGTGAGAGCTACACCATGAACCTGGCAGTGCGTAACCTGAGCAGCGCCAAAGCCAACGCCATCATGGAGATGAACGCGCCGCGTGGCATGGATGTGGCAGACGGGGGCGCAAGCGTCCAGATGGGCGCGTACACGTGGCTTTTCTCCGTGAACGCCGGTGGCGTGACCAACTTGAACCTCACCATGTCTCCAAAGGACGACCTCAAGCCGGGGTTCTACGCCATCAGCGGCCGCATTTCCCAGATCTCAGGCTAGGTGAGAGACATCGTGTGGCGCCGCCGGGAAGACGCGACTTTAGCTGGCAAGGGAAGTCGCCCTTTCGGGCGCGACCTTTGGCCGTTTGATCGGGAGGATGAACAGGACGCCAACGAGGTTAACGGCTGCGATAAGCAGGAACGCGATGCGGTAGCTGTGCTGTACGTCATACACCATCCCCGCCAGGACCGGCGCTGCTACGGAGCCGACCATGACCAGAGGCTCCATGGCCCCGGTGATGGTAGCGAAGCTCTTCCTGCCGAAAAGGATGCTGCGCAGGGCCGTTTGCAGCGGCCCCCGCGCGCCAAAGCCGATGCCCATGAGAAGCGCAAAAATAACCGCGTGGAACCAACTGGATGCGAATGCAAGCACTAGCATGGCCGCTGCCTGAAGAAGGAACGCTGCCGCCAACACCCGCTTCTGGCCATAGCGGTCGCCCAGGAAGCCACCCAGGAGCCTGCCGCCTGTGGCTATCAGCGCCTGAAGGCCGACGATGGAGGCCGCCTGCGTTTCTGAAAGGCCGCTATCCACAAGGGCTGGAATGAGATGCACTGAAATCGCCGACCAGGCAGTCAGCCCGCTGGCGTGGGCCGAGGCCAATAGCCAGAAGGCGGGCGTGCGGAGCGCCTGCCACACGGTCAGGTCCGGGATCTCGCCTTCTTGCCCTGCTAAGGAGCGGACGTCCTGGGAGCCGGTGTGGGAGGGGCCGGTCTCCGCGCCGCCGGGGGCTGCACCATCCGGCAGCATGCCATAGTCTTCCGGGCGACGGCGCATCACCAGGGAAAGGGGGATGCCCGCCAGGATCATGAGCACGCCGGAGCCGGCGGCGGTGGCGCGCCAGCCGAAGGTTTCAATGGAGAGCGCAACCAGGGGCACAAGCACGCCGCCGAAGCTGTTCCCCGCCAGGACGACGCCGATTGCGGTGCCTCGCCACCGGGAGAACCAGTGGACAACAGTTGTGGCGGTGGGCAGGAAACCGGAGATGCTTGTGCCCAGAGAGGTGATGACGAAGGCAACGAAGAACTGAGGCAGCGTATGCACCGTGCTGAGGAGGATGAATCCCAGGCCGAAAACGATCCAGCCCACGAGCATGACCCTGCGGGGGCCGAACTTGTCCACGAGGTACCCTTCGATAGGCCCCGTCAGACCACCCTCGATGCGGATGAGGGAGAAGGCCCAGGATACTGCGGCGCGCGTGGTGTTGAACTCCCGCGCAATGGGCAAAAAGAAAGCTCCGGCGCCCATGCCGAAGCTGCCATTGCGCAAGATGCCTGCCATCACCCCAGACGCGACGATCCACCAACCATAGAAAACCTTGCGACGTCTACTTGGCGCCCCAGTGGTATCCATTCCTGCTCACCTGCTCCGCGCCGGACTCAATGCCCTCCAGTGTACATCACGGCGCAAGTCCTGGCTGGGTCGGTTGAATCCCAGGCTCACTTGGAGCCTTCATGGCTATGGGGTCTCTCGCCGGTCCTCCTTGATGCGTTTGATTCAACAGGACAGTGGCGCGTCACGGAGAACGGCAAAGATTCCAACAGAATACAGGGGCTTGCGCTGCTTGCAAGCCAGGCAGAAAGCGTTGTGTGGCTGCTTTTGTTGCCGCCACACCAGCCATAGAAGTAGGCTCTATAGCCCTGTCACTAGTTTCAGGGAAGTCTGTCTGTTACAGTCCAAACTATCCAACGGTACGTAA
>JACQUI010000004.1 GCA_016210395.1 Chloroflexota bacterium
ACATATGGCGTCATTTGGAAGAGCCAAAACGCTCCGACTGGCCCCGAAGGGGTTTTTACGAAGGAATCAAGGTTGGCCTCTGCTTGTCAACGAAACGCCGTTCGTGGCGCCCTTGTCCAGCGGCGGAATCCAGTTGGAATGGGATTTTGCCGGCGGACGGAAAGAGTTGCTCGTGGAAGTTCCACGATCGGGCACTCACGTCAGGTTCTTACTTGTTGAGGTGGATGATTCTGGCCAGGAACATGAAACTGAGCGGACTGTAGAGCGTCTAGAGGAACTAAACACAGGCTGTGAGTGAAAGAGGAAGCGGTTTTCTGTTTTCAGTGTCAACGCCCTTGGGATTCAGCGTCCGATCTACAGGTGCCTACTGGGAGACTATCGTCAACATCAAGCACCCAGTCCTCCGTGGTAAAGTTGAGGATGTCAAGCAACTCCTTCAAGACCCTGATGCCATCAGGCGGAGCAAACAGGATTCCAAAGTCTACTTGTTTTACAGGCGGACGGACAATGAACGATGGCTGTGTGCCGTGGTCAAACGCCCTGATGGGGAGGGATTCCTAGTTACAGCCTACGTGACCGACGCCGTGAAAGAAGGCGCAAGCATATGGATGAAGTAAGAGTGTTCTACGACAAAGCAGGCAACACGCTCACTGTCTGGTTTGGCAACCCTGAAGATGAGCACGTGTGCGAGGAAACAGGCGATGAGGTCGTCCTCATGAAGGACAAGGCCGGTAATGTCATTGGCTTTGAGAAGCTCAACTTCTCCCTGCCCGCGTCCAAGGACTTGGGGCTTGTCTTCGAATCTGCCTCATAGGTGACTCTTTGGAACGCGCAACCACAACACAGCCACAGGCCGCCGCCATCGTTGATCCCGGCCAGGGCGAAGCCTTCGCCGACTGCGATGCGCAGGTGACCGTGAAAGCCTCCGCTGAAAGCACGCTTGGCGCGTTCACGGCGCTGGAGTACACCCTTGCGCCAGGCAAGTCCGGCCCGCCTCTGCACCTCCATCGCCTGGTCTATGAGGCGTTCCAGGTGCTGGAGGGTGAGCTTACTCTTCGCATGGGCGGGCGCACCGTCACGGCCAGGCCAGGCGCGCTGGCCTTTGTGCCTCTGGGCGTTGCCCATGCATTCTCCAACCAGTCGGGCAAGCCCGTCCGCTTCCTGCACATCACCTCGCCCGGCGGCTACGACTCCTACCTGCGTGAGACGGCGAAGCTCATGGCTGAGCACGGCGCTCTGCCGCCGGACGTAGCCGCTGAGATCGCCGAACGGTACGACATTGAGCCGGCCTGATCCCATGCAGCACGGCGCACCCCCTGCCATACGCGTTTCGGGTCTTACCAAGACCTATGCGGTCAGGCCTGTTTTGCGCAACCTCGAGCTTGAGATAGCGGCAGGGCAGCGCTACGTGCTCTTCGGCGGCAACGGCTCCGGCAAGACCACACTCATCAAGTGTCTGGCCGGCCTTGCCCGCCCCGATTCCGGCGTCATCGTCATCGGCAGCTTGGACGCCCGCCGCGATGGGGCCGAGGCGCGCAGGCTGGTGGGCGTCGTCACCCATCAGCCCTTGCTCTACGAGGACTTGACCGGACTGGAGAACCTGCGCTTCTACGGGCGCATGTTCCAGGTGCAGCGGCTGGAAGAGCGCATCGCTGAGCTTGCGCGAGCCTTCGATGCCATGGCCTTCCTCTCAGCGCGGGTGCGCACGCTCTCCCACGGCATGAAGAAGCGCATCTCCCTGTGCCGCGCCCTGCTACACAATCCACCCGTGCTGCTGTTGGACGAGCCCGAGACAGGCCTGGACGAAGAAGCCCTCCGCCTGCTGGACAACGTCCTCGCCACAGGCGAAGCTCGCGCCATGCTCATGGTGACGCATAGCCTGGAACGCGGTATGGCCCTTGCCGACCGCGTTGGCGTGCTCTCCGGCGGGCGCATCGCCTACGAGACCGACGCCCGCTCCCTGGACGTCCCCACGTTCCGGCAAACGTATCACGGCTATTTGGGCGCTGCAAGATGAAAGACTTCCTCCAGCCCATCGTCACCATTGCATGGAAGGACGTGCTCCTGGAGCTGCGCACCAAGGAGGTGGTCACATCGGTGCTCATGTTCGCGCTACTGGCGATGGTGACCTTCAACTTCGCCTTCGATCCTTCGCCTTCCGTCATGGCCCTGGTCGCGCCGGGCATTCTGTGGGTGGCCTTTACCTTTGCAGGCATCCTGGGGTTCAATCGCTCCTTCACCCTGGAAAAAGAGAACAACAGCCTGGAAGGTCTGCTGCTGTGCCCCGTGAGCCGAGACGTGATCTACTTTGGCAAGCTGTTGGGCATCTTCACGTTCATGATGGTCATGGAAGCAGTGCTGCTTCCCCTCTTTGCCGTGCTGTACAACCTGAACGTGCTGGACCCACGGCTGCTGCTGCTCTCGGCCCTCGCAACGCTGGGGTTCTCCGGCGTGGGCGCGCTGTTCTCGGCCATAGCGGTGAACACACGCTCGCGGGAGATCATGCTGCCGGTGCTGCTGCTGCCCATAGCTTCGCCTATCGACATCGCAGCAGTGGAGGCCACGCGCGCAATACTGGAAGGCGCTGCGTGGGGAGACGTAGGCCGGTGGTGGGGCATAGTCATTGCCTTTGATGTGATATTCTTAGTGGTGTCATCATTTGTCTTCGGCTCCACACTGGAGGAGTAGCTGCTAAAAGACCCCCTCGGTGGCTATTCATTGCACGGCATCATGATGAGAGCCTGTGAACAAAAGAGCCCTTGTTGTTGGCGTGGCAAACGCCACTGTCATTCTGAGCCATGACGGTAGTCAGGCAAAGAATCTAAGGCGAAGGCCGATGCAGCGCTCCTTTTCTGGCATAGGCGAGTTGTCTTCATCGGCGCAGGCCTTAGATTCTTCGCGAGGCAGTCGCTGGTGATAGCAGTTGTCGTTTGACCGCCTCGCTCAGAATGACAACTGGATCCACTGCACCAAGAAACAGGAGGCTTCATTCGTTCACACGCTCTGAGTTCAGCCATAGATGTGATCGGGCTGCTCCGTATCTCTTATCTTGTTCGCTGATGCTGGGCAGGCAGTAATGGTGCGTCGTAGAATAGGTGAAACACCTGCGAAAGAAAGGAATAGACGTGGCAAGCAAACCCATCTCAGCGGTCCCTTCGAAAGTCGCGGGCGGGCTGGACCTCTCTCTACTCAAGCTGGCGCTGCTTGCGGTGGGCGCAGTCATGATGCTGACCGATCTGGCGCTCATCTTCATGTGGGTGCCTGCAGAGCGGGTCACCGGCAACCTCTTCCTCATCTTCTACTTCCACGTTCCTCTGGCTATGACCTCCTTCCTGGCCTTCTTCGTGACGTTCGTCTCCAGCGCCATGTATCTCTGGAAGCGCAACAGCAAGTGGGACGCCCTCGGCCAGGCTTCAGCAGAGGTGGGCGTGCTTCTCATTTCCCTGGTGCTCATCACCGGCTCCATCTGGGCCAAGCCCGCCAACGGCGTGTGGTGGACGTGGGACCCACGCCTGACCACGTCCCTCATCCTCTGGCTGGTCTACATCGGGTACCTTATGGTGCGCGCGTACGCAGCCAATCCATCCCAGGCGGCGCGGTTTGCCTCGGTCATCGGCCTCATCGGCTTCCTGGACGTCCCTATCGTCTACTTCTCCGCCGTCTGGTGGCGCAACGCCATTCATCCCAACCTGTATCTTGGCCCCCTGGCCGAGCCGGACGCTCTGGCCCCCCAGATGCAGAACGGGTTCATGTTCTCCATGTTCACCTTCCTGGTGCTGCTCATCTACGTCCTGTGGGAGCGCACCTCCATCCGCATTCAGGAAGACCAGGTAAAGGCGCTGCGCAATGCATAGAAACAAAATGTCTCTCAAAGGGCTGGTCGCGGTCATCGTCGCCATCGCTGCCGCGCTGTTCCCCCTGGCGGCGTTGGCCCAGGATGGTGGAGCCGGCGCGCCGAAGACCTTCCTCCCCTATGTGTTCGCCGTGTACACGGTGACCTGGGCGGCCTTTTTCGGCTACGCCTTTTACATGGCGCGCCGCCAGCGCGAGCTCCGTCGCGAGATAGACGAGTTGCGCCAGCAGCAAGCGGACAAAGGCGCGGCGTAGCTCGCCGTGTCCACGGACGCAACCCAGCGGGGCGGCCCTCTTTGCGCCGGCGAGCTTGTTGCCCTTGTGGACCATAAGGAGCGCCGCTACCTGGTGCGTTTGACCCCGGGGAAACGCTTCCACACCCATGTCGGCCACGTCAACCGCGACGACCTCATCGGCCAGCCGGAAGGCTCCTGGGTACTCACAGTTGTCGGCCACCGCGTCCTGGCGCTGCGGCCGACGCTGGAGGACTACGTCCTCCAGATGCCCAGGGCCAGTCAGCCCATCTACCCCAAGGACCTTGGCGCGCTCCTGGTCTTCGCCGACATCTTCCCAGGAGCGCGTGTCGTTGAGGCGGGTCTTGGCTCCGGGGCGCTGACCCTGGCGCTGCTGCGGGCCGTAGGGCCATCCGGACGCGTCGTCTCCTACGAGGTGCGTGATGACGCCGCGGCGCGCGCTCAGGAGAACATCACAGCCTTCCTGCCGGACATCTCCAACCTCACCGTGCGCATCGCCGACGTGTACCTTGGGATGGAAGAGCGGGCGGTAGATAGGGTTGTCCTGGACCTCATGGAACCCTGGCGGGCCATCCCCAGCGCGTTGGAGGCCCTTGTCCCGGGCGGCATGTTTGTGGCCTTCCTCCCCACGGCCCTCCAGGTGCACCAGCTTGTCAACGAGCTTCGGGACACCAGCTACTTCCGGCTTGTAGATACCCAGGAGGTGCTGGTGCGCCCGTGGCACGTCAGCCGCATGAGCCTCCGCCCCGACCATCGCATGGTGGCCCACACGGGATTCCTGGTGCGGGCGCGTAAGACCTCCCGCCGCATCTACGCCGAATGGGAAGAAAAGGGCGACGCCGTTTCGCCTGCAACGTTGCAAGGCGAAGAAGAGGCTCCCCCAGCACAGGACGGCCTGACAACATGACCCCGTAGCGGGTACAATCTCAGCCAGGACTCATGCTGGGAACGTACCGCCTGGAGGTGACCCGTGGACCGAGCCTCAGCCCTTGCCCTGCTCAAGGAGCACGTCAAAGGGGACATCCTCAAGCGCCATTCCACTGCAGTCGAGGCGAGCATGCGCGCCTACGCTCGCAAGAACGGGGAGGATGAGGAGACCTGGGGCATCGCAGGCATGCTGCACGACTTCGATTGGGACGTATGCCCATCGCCTGAACAGCACCCCCAGTACGGAGCCGGCATCCTGCGCCAGCGCAACGCCCCTGAGTGGCTGGTCCACGCGGTCCTGTCGCATGGCAACAGCACGGGGGTCAAGCGGGAGACGCCTATGGAGCACGCACTGTTCGCTGTGGACGAGCTTTCGGGCTTTGTGATCGCTGTCGCCCTGGTGCGCCCCAGCAAGAGCCTCAGAGACACAGACGCCGCGTCCGTGCGCAAGAAGATGAAGGACAAACGCTTCGCCGCCACGATCAATCGCGAGGAGCTTGTCCAGGGGGCGGAAGAGCTGGGCATCCCGTTGGATGAGCACATCACCTTCGTGATCAACGCCCTCAAGCCGGTGGCCGAACAACTCGGCCTGAAGCCGTAGGGGGAAGTGACGCAGTGGAACGCAACCTTCTGGCAGACCCGTGGCGGGCGGCGGCTCTGGCCGACGCCGCGGTAGAGCGCGCCGCGCAGGAGCTGCGCCAGGTGTTGGTCGCGCTGGCGACGGCGCTGGACCCTTTCCCGGGGTTCCAGGGCATGCAGACCATCCACGCTGTCGAGGTGGAGCTTGAGAATGCGCCAGGTCGCGGCCACGGCTGCGTCGTCGTTGGGCCGGACGGCGTCCTCTACGAGCTTGTGCTGCACGCGATTCCCGGCCCCCTGGGCGAGGGCGACGCCGACCAGGTGGACGAGCTCCGCGAGCTTGACCTGAAGCCGCAGGAGTACGTGCAATACGCCTACCAGGCCATCAAACAGCTAGCGGAGCTTCACAGGCAACACAAGGGTCCCTAGCGGCCCTTCACCGCCAGCACATACACGCTGCGCAAGGCCTCCAGGCCCGGCTCCATGGAGTACCGCCTCTCCTCCTCCACACGGACGTCCGCGAAGCCTGCCTTTCGCAGCCGCGCAAGGTAGGTCTCCTTGGAGTCGGCCCCAGCCACGCACTCGGCCCAGCGTTTGGGGTCGTCGCGGACCGCCTGGGGCAGCTCGCCGGCAAGCATCATGTCGGACAAGTGCATGCGCCCGCCGGGCCGCAGCACCCTGTGCGCTTCGCGGAACACAGCGTCCTTGTCCGTTGAAAGACAGACGACGCAGTTGGAGATGACCACGTCCACGCTCTGGGAC
>JACQUI010000123.1 GCA_016210395.1 Chloroflexota bacterium
CGCCATTGCTGAGCGGCCCCTCGTCGCCACGGCTCACCAGCGGCGGGCGCTGGGCGAAATCTGCGCCGCCCTGGAGGCTCACCGCCATGGGGCCTTTCTGCTGCACGGCGTCACCGGCAGCGGCAAGACGGAGGTCTATCTGCAGGCGCTGGCGCGATGCCTGGAGTCGGGGCGCAAGGGGATCGTCCTGGTGCCGGAAATATCGCTGACGCCCCAGGCGGTGCAGCGGTTCGAGGCGCGCTTCCCCGGGCGCGTCGCCGTGCTGCACAGCCGACTGTCCGCCGCCGAGCACCGCCGCGTCTGGTGGGGCATCCGGGGCAGCCGGTATTCAGTCGTCATCGGCTCGCGAAGCGCCCTCTTCGCGCCAATCTGGCCCCTGGGCCTGATCGTGATTGACGAGGAACACGAGTGGACGTACAAGCAGCACGACGCCGACCCTCGCTACCATGCGCGGACAGTGGCGCTGCGGCTGGCGCAGCAGGCCGGGGCTGTCCTCATCCTGGGCAGCGCGACGCCGGACGTGGCGGTGTACCACCGGGCGGCGGTAGACCATCGCCTGAAGCTGCTGACGCTTCCTGAGCGCCTTGGAGGAAATGGCGGAGGCGCCCGCCCGCTGGCTGCGGTGCAGGTTGTGGACATGCGCAAGGAGCTTCGCGAAGGCCATCGCGGCATCTTCAGCCGTCCCCTCCAGCAGGGGTTGCGCGATACGCTGGGAAGGGGCCGGCAAGTCATCCTCTTCATCAACCGTCGGGGCGAGTCGGGCATCGTCCAGTGCCGGGACTGCGGGGGCACGGTGCGATGCCCGGGCTGCGACGTGCCCCTGACCTACCATGCGGACATCGGGCGGCTGGTGTGCCACCAGTGCAACCGCAGGCGGCGTCCCTACCTCCAGTGCCCGCAGTGCCGCAGCCCGCGCTTCAGGCAGCTTGGCCTGGGCACGCAGCGCGTCGTCGGCGAGCTTGAAGCGCTGCTGCCCGGCGCATCCGTCCTGCGGTGGGACCGGGACGCGGCGGAGCAACAGGACGCAGGCGACGGCGTACTGGAGCGGTTCGCCCGGGGCGAGGCGCAGGTGCTGGTGGGCACGCAGATGGTCGCCAAGGGGCTGCACGTGCCGTCGGTAACCCTGGTCGGCGTGGTGCTGGCGGACATCGGCCTGTACCTGCCGGACTTCCGGGCCAGCGAGCGCGCGTTCCAGCTCCTGTGCCAGGTGACGGGCCGCGCCGGACGGGGCGAGGACCCCGGCCAGGCCATTGTGCAGACGTACCGCCCGGACCACTACGCGGTGGTGCTGGGGGCGCGCCAGGACTTCGAGAACTTCTACAAGAACGAGATTGCCTTCCGGCGCAGGCAGGGGCTGCCGCCTTTCAGCAGGCTGATTCGCCTCGCCTGTTCCCACACCAACGCCGCGCTGGCGGAGCGGGAGGCCGAGCGCCTGGGGCGGGCGCTGCGCCGGCAGCAAGAGGCGTGGGGGCTGCGGGAGGTGCAGGTGATGGGCCCTGCGCCGGCCTATCCCGAGCGCCTGCGGGGTCGCTACCGCTGGCAGATCATCCTGCGCGGGCCGGACCCGCGCCTGCTGCTGGACAAGGTTGAGCTTCCCAATGACTGGGTGGCGGACGTGGACCCGATCAGCGTGGTGTGAGGGCAGGGGGGACGGACATACGGGCATGCGGACATGCGGACAAACTGGCATAAGGCATAGAGCAGAGGGCATAGGACAGTGCGAAGCCATAGATGCGTTTGATTGTCCTACTTGGGGACTGATTGGATTTTGATGAAAAGGCTGGAGAGGGGGAGGAAGAAGCGGCGTTGTGGTGACCGGGAAGGACGGCAGGGAGGGACGGTGTTGCATTGGGGATTTGCGCTTCACGGGTTGGACCTAACCCCCGCCCTTTCCCAAAAGGGAAGGGGAGCTTGGCCGGGGAATTGTTTTCTTTTCTTGGAGAAACAATTCGTTGGGAGGCTGGGTAAGACCGCCGGGGACAGTTGCCTACTGCGGCGATGGTAGCAGGCGTGGGCGGGATGGGGAAGAGGCGGGTGGCAGGGGGGATGGAAGATCCCAGCAGGCATCTGCGATAATTGCTCAGCTTCCTTGTTCTGAACCAGGTTCGCGTCGAGGTGGGAGAGTGGACATAGTCATCGTTGCACCGGCCTCGAAACTCCTGAAGGAGATAGAAGTATTGGCCCGGTCTCAAAGTCACAGGCTGGGTTTTCTCCCGGAAGGAGCATTTGAAGAAAAAGCTTCTCTGCGGCGGATCTTGGCGGCGACTGACGAGCTAGGTAGCTTGATGGGGTATGTGGCGTACAACGTCTCCCATGACAGGGCCAAGCTCATTCATGTGTGCGTAGCCGCCGAGTTCCGGCGCAGTCACGTAGCTCTTACCTTGCTGAACGAATTGGAGAAACATACTAGGACCCTCCGCGGCATGTATCTGGATTGCAGGGACGACTTTGGGCTAGGCGGCGTTTGGCCCAGGCTTGGTTTTTATGCACGTGGAGACAAGCTAGGAAGAGGCAATGTCCCACAGAAGTTGACTACGTGGTGGCGAGACTATGGTCTGCAAACGCTGTTTGACTACAGCCGGAAGCATTTGATCGAAGACGCACGCGCAGATGCTGTTCTCGACCGGAATGTGTTTCTAGACCTCATAGAAAGAAGGGAAAATTCTGAAGAGGCTCGGGCCCTTGAAGCTGACTGGCTCCTCGGAGAAGTCAAACTGTGTATTACTCCAGAGATGTTGAACGAAATGCGCAGAGATTCTGACTCAGAACGCCAACGTCTTCAGAGCGAAATAGTTTCTCAATTCGAACCCCTCACAATAGGAGTCAATCCCATTCTTAGTTGAAATTCGCGGCTCCCGCCTGTTCAGGCGACCAAGAGGTCTTTGTCCGCATTGATGTGCAGTTCCCTTCGCAGCGCTTCCCGCAGCAGGGGAAGATGACGGTGGCCCCGCACCCGGTGC
>JACQUI010000139.1 GCA_016210395.1 Chloroflexota bacterium
CAAGTGCGGCGCGCACACCACGCCCTACGTCGAAGTGCGCAACAACACCGCGCACCTGGAGCACGAGGCCTTCACCTCCCGCGTCAGCGAGGAGCAGCTTTTCTACTGCAACCAGCGGGGCATCGGCGTCGAGCAGGCGCATGCCCTCATCATCAACGGCTTCTGCCGCGACGTCTTCAAACAGCTTCCACTGGAGTTCGCCGTGGAAGCCACCCGCCTCCTGGAGATGAACCTGGAAGGCACCGTGGGGTAACTATGCGAATCTGTCGTTGTCGGCAGCGAGTTGCGACTATCGTTATGGGGGTCTGCGTACTATGTAGTGGAGTTGTGCCTGGTTACGAACGTCTCCATGACGCCATTATCAGTAGTGAGGTGGTCATTACCCTTTACGAAAAAATTCCACGCGACGTGAAGCACGATGACGTGGAGGAAGAACTACGAACCCCAAGCCGTCAGACAGAGACGGTGCGTGCGATTGTTTCAGGCTACGTATCTGGCAATATTTCCAATCGCATGGTTTCAACAAGCCCGCTCTAGCAAAAGGAAATTGATGTTAGTTATCAAAGACCTTCACGCATCCATCAACGACACGCCCATCCTGAAGGGCGTCAACCTCACCGTCAACGCCGGCGAGATGCACGCCATCATGGGCCCCAACGGCTCCGGCAAAAGCACCCTGGCATACGTTCTGGCGGGCAAGCCCGGCTACAAGGTGACCTCCGGCCAGGTGCTGCTCGACGGTCTAGACCTGATGCCTATGGTGCCCGAGAACCGCGCCAGGGCAGGCCTGTTCCTCTCCTTCCAGCAGCCCATTGAGATCCCCGGCGTCCGCCTGGACCAGTTTATGCGCGCCGGGTACAACGCCATCCACAAGGCCCGTGGCGAAGAGGAGATGGACGTCCTGAAGTTCGACCGCCTGCTGACACGTAAGACCAAAATGGTGGGCATGGACGCCACACTCACGCGCCGTTACGTCAACGAAGGCTTTTCCGGCGGCGAGCGCAAGCGGAACGAGGTACTGCAGATGGCGGTCCTGGAGCCGAAGCTGGCTATCCTGGACGAGCCTGACTCGGGCCTGGACATAGACGCAGTGCGCATCGTGGCGGAGGGCATCAACCAGCTCCGCACGCCGCAGAACGCGGTCTTGCTCATCACCCACTACCAGCGCATCCTGAACTACGTCCAGCCGGACTTCGTTCACGTGTTTATGGACGGGCGCATCGTCAAATCCGGCGGCAAGGAGCTGGCCCTCCAGGTGGAGGCCGAAGGCTACGAGCAGTTTGAGGCCGCTGCCACGGGGTCGTAGGGGTGTCCCCTACCATTTAGTACTACCATGACCCAAACACTCGTTACCCAAGAGCTCAACTACCTGGAAGCATTCCGCGCCTTGCACGAAAACGGGGCAGGCCGGAGCCCCTCGTGGCTCAAAGCCCTGCGCCAGTCGGCTATGGACCGGTTCATGGAGTTGCGCTTCCCTACCGCCCGCCGGGGTAACGAGCCGTGGAAGTACACCGACATCCGCCCCCTGGCCGCGCGGCCGTTTCCTATGCCCGCGCCGGCCGTTGCGAAGCTCTCCCGCCAGGAGGTCCGCCGCGCCACGTTTGGCGAGACCAGGTGGCGCCGGCTTGTCTTCGTTGATGGCAGCCTGGCTCCGTCGCTCTCGTCTCTGAAGGACCTCCCCGCAGGGGTCACGGTCTCCGACCTGGCGGACGCGGTGCTCTCACATCCGGACCTCGTGCAGCAGCATCTGGGCCGCGTCGCGCCATTTCAGGACGAGGCCTTCGTTGCCCTGAACACGGCGTTCATCCAGCACGGCGCATTCGTCCACATTGGCGATGGCGTCGCGCTTGACCAGCCCATCCACATCATATTCATCACCACCACAGGCCAGGAGGCGGCGTTTCACCCTCGCGTCCTCATCGCCACGGGGAAGGACTCCTCCGCGACCGTGGTGGAGAGCTACCTGGGGCAGGACGGCCGCTACTTCGCCAACCTGGTGGTGGAAATCGCCCTGGGCCGCGGCTCTGCCCTGAAGCACTACCGCGTGCAGCGCCAGAGCGATGCCGCCTACCACATCGCCAACACCCACGTCGAGCTCACCGCCAACGCCTCCTACGCCGACGGCAACTTCGACTTCGGCGGCGGCCTGGCGCGCAACAACCTGAACGTCCTGGTTGCCGGAGAGGGCGCATCTGCAAGGCTTCACGGCCTGTACATGCCCACCGGCGAGCAGCACGTGGACAACCAGGTGATCATTGACCATCACAAGGGCCACTCCGACGTCAACGAGGTGTACAAGGGCGTCCTGAACGGCAGGTCCCGCTCCGTGTTCCACGGCAGCATCATCGTCCAGCCCAACGCCGCCAAGGTGAACGCCCACCAGGAGGACAAGAACCTCCTGCTGTCGCCGGAGGCGGAGGCAGACACCAAGCCCGCCTTTTGGATATACTGCGACGATGTGAAGTGCGGACACGGCGCTGCCTGCGGCCAGATTGACCCCAACGCCCTCTTCTACCTGCGCTCCCGTGGCCTGAGCGAGGCCGCGGCCAAGGGCCTGCTGGTGCGCGGCTTTGCGGCGGGCATCCTCGACGCCATCCAGCTTCCAGCCCTGCGCAAGCACGTCAACGACATCGCCTCCGCCCGCCTGGAGGAATGGCTGGGGAACGGCTCAGCATAGCGAGTAGGTAAGGCGGGCAATCGCTTGGTGCAAAGAGAAAGCGATTGTTGTCATGCTGAGCCATGACGGAAGTCAGGCGAAGCATCCAGGGCGTTTGCCCCAGTGAGAGGCTACTTCTCACGCCACATGGAATCCGTGTGAGGGAGGAAGAAGGCCCTATCATTCGAGGGAGACGTTATTATCCGTAGGGGCAGACCTATGTGTCTGCCCATCCCATCATCCAGAAAAGTGTCGTGCCAATGAAGGACTATCACATCAATATCTTCTTCAGTGAAGAAGACGCTTGCTACGTAGCGGACATCCCGGACCTGGAGTTCTGCTCCGCCTTCGGGGATTCGCCGTCCGAGGCCCTCGCTGAGGTCTTGCAAGCTAAGGACGCGTGGCTACAGGTGGCAAAGGAGACCGGCAGGCCCATCCCCGCGCCTCGCTACCGTCCGGCCATCTATCAAACCGTCGCCTAGCGGCACTGCCTCCTGCCGCATTTCCCCCTTCCCTTCAGGGAAGGGGCCGGGGGTTAGGTACAGCATGTTTGACCCCAAAGCCATACGCAAGGACTTCCCTATCCTGTCCCGCAAGGTGAACGGGAAGCCCCTCGTCTACCTGGACAACGCTGCCACCTCGCAGAAGCCGCGCCAGGTCATCCAGGCGCTGGTCGAATGCTACGAGATGTACAACGCCAACGTCCATCGCGGCGTACACACCCTCAGCATGGAGGCAACGGAGCGCATGGAGGAAGCGCGCAGGAAGGTCGCCGCGTTCATTGACGCGCCTGACCCCGCCGGCGTCATCTTCGTGCGCAACACCACCGAGGCCGTCAACCTGGTGGCCAACGCCTGGGCCACGGACAATCTCGGCCAGGGCGACGAAATCGTCGTGTCCGAGGTCGAGCACCACAGCAACCTGGTGCCCTGGCAAAAGGTCGCATCGCAAAAAGGCGCAAAGCTCAAGCTTTTGCCCGCCACGGACGCCGGCATGATAGACGTCGCCGCCCTGGACGTCGTCATCACGCCCAGGACCAGGCTGGTGTCCGTTGTCCAGACCTCCAACATGACCAGCGCCATCAACCCCGTCAAGGAGATCGGGCGCCGCGCTCGCCAGGTCGGCGCGCTCTTCATGGTGGACGGGGCGCAGAGCGTCCCCCACATGCCCGTCAGCGTGCGCGAACTGGACTGCGACTTCCTTGCCTTCTCCGGCCACAAGATGCTGGCCCCGCCGGGCATCGGCGCGCTGTACGGGCGCCCCGCAATCCTGGAGAAGATGGAGCCCTTCCTGCGCGGCGGTGAGATGGTGCGCGAGGTATGGTACGACCACGCCACTTGGAACGATGTGCCCAACAAGTTCGAGGCCGGCACACCCAACTTCACCGACGCCGTTGCCCTGGGCGCTGCGGTTGACTACCTGAACGCCCTGGGCATGGACGCCGTCCGACAACACGAGGTGGAGCTAGGCGCGTACGCCCTCAAAGCATTCCAGGAGCTTGAAGAGGTGGACGTCATCGGCCCGAAGGACCCAAACCAGCGTGGCGGGCTGGTCACCTTCACCGCCGGCGATATCCACCCCCACGACCTGGGCACCTTCCTGGACCACGAGGGCATCGCCATCCGCACGGGCCACCACTGCGTCATGCCCTATCACCGCAAGCTGGGGCTGGTGGCCACTGGCAGGGCCAGCTTTTACGTGTACAATACCAATGATGAGGTGGACTTCCTCGTCGAAACCCTGAAGAAAGCCCTGGCCTATTTCAACCACCGCTAGCCACTGCGTACGGCGCACGCAAGACGCCACGTGGTAGGCGGAGTGTGTCATTCTAGAGCGAAGTGGTAAGGCAACTTCTGCCCAGCAGCAAGTATTGATTCGCGAAGAATCCCTCACGACGCCAGCCTTTCGAGGGCCGCGGCAGCGGCCCGTCGCTTGCTAAGACACAAGTTCAGGCTCTGGGATCACCAGGGCCCAATCTTCGCCTGCGAAGAAAGACCCCAAAATGCTTCCCGATCTTGACGAGCTCTACAAAGAGGTCATCCTCGACCACTACCGCAACCCACGCAACTCCAAACGCCTGGAGGACCCCCAGGTCAAGGCGCACGGCTTCAACCCCTTCTGCGGCGACGAGGTTGACCTGCAGCTACGGCTGAACGGCGATGGCGCTGTCCACGAGGTCGGCTTCCAGGGACGCGGCTGCTCCATCAGCCAGGCGTCCGCCTCCATGCTCACCGAGGAGCTGAAGGGCAAGACACTGGAGCAGGCCGAGGCAGTCCGGCAACTCTTCCGCCGCATGATGATGGGCGAAAAGCTGACCAGCGACGAGATGGAATCCCTCAGCAGCCTGACAGTCCTGAGCGGCGTGCGCCAGTTCCCCGTGCGCATCAAGTGCGCCCTGCTGGCCTTCTCCGCCTTAGAGGACGGCATCAAGGAGTACCGGGGCGGGAAGAAGTAGGTCAACGCTTGACGTTCAAGACGTTCCCACGGAATAATGCGCCTCAACGAAACTGATGCTCAGAGAGATACCAAGCAATGACAACGCCTCGTGCCCACACGTCAGGAACAGTGGAGATAGAATACGCGAAAAGCCCTGCCTATAGGGTTATTCATGTGGATGGCGCCTGGGGTGGTGCGACTGGTCAGCGCAACATTAGGATGGGAGTCTACAGCGAAGGGCCTAAGGCGCCGGATAGGGCGATTGTCCAGATAACAGAGGGCGAAGAAGCGGGCAAGGAAACACAACCCGTCGGTGGTCCAATAAGAGTCGCTCGGGAAATAGAAGCAGACCTGGTGATGAGTCTTCCGGTGGCGAAGGCAGTTCTTAGCTGGTTGCAGAGCACGATAGAAAATCTTGAGGAGGTTCTCAGAGACGCTGGAGAGGCTAGTGGACAACCATGACCACACAAACCCAAGAACGAGTTTATAAAGAAGCGCCCCCCACGGGGACAACGCAGCTACGCCACACCAATGTAGCTCCACCTATCGCATCAGGGCGAATCCAAGTTATTACTTGGGGTCAAACGGATGCGTGGTCCGGAACTGGGCAGCCATCGGTACGACGTCATCACGAGGATGCGCTGGAAAGACAATTTCGGGCGCTGGCCGACCAGTGGCGCAGGGAAACTGCGGGGATGTCGAACCCGGTTCAAATCGCCATGCATAGAGACTATCAGGCAATCTTGGCGAGAGGAAGGGAGTTTCTGCCTCTGATACTGAAGGAATTGGCAACAAAGGGCGGCGACTGGTACTTCGCGCTGAGAGTCATTTGCCGAGCGTACGGATGGCTACCTCCTGAGATTCCAATAGAGGCATCAGGCAATATGCGACGTGTGAATGAGATTTGGCTTCAATGGGGTAGGGAAAGGGGGTACGTAGTCTAGCATGTCGCCTCGACATTTGAACGAGTCGTCGGACTTCCCGAGGCTAACCAGACAGAATCACTGCATTACAAGCGATCAGGACAACGACTACAACTGCATCGCTTGGGCTCTCGCAGGTGAGAAGACTCGTTGGTGGTGGCCTCACCCCTTTTTGCCAGAATATTACTGGCCAGATGGCGTGCGGCGAGACAATATTATGGAAGCCTTTGTTGAGGTACTAGGCCGCATGGGATTCGAGGAATGCCTCAGCTTCGATCGCGAGGAGGGATACGTAAGAGTAGTCATATACGCGGATGAGAGATTTGGCCAAGTGTCACCTACTCACGCAGCTAGGCAACGGGCTGATGGTCAATGGACCAGCAAGTTGGGATCACTGGAGGACATCACACACTCAGACCCATTTGCATTAGGCGGTGGACTTTACGGAAGACCCATTCGTTGTTACAGAAAACGACTTCGGCCAGGAGAATATGAAGATATGGCTTGCTTGTGACCAGGTTTCTTTTTCACTGTGTGCCACCCCTCAGACCTGGCGTTGAAGGCGCGCCCTTCGCTTTGACCCTCACTCCCCCACCCGCACCCGCGCCCAGTGGAAATACTCCGACGCCGCAAAGTCCGGCGCGAAGTCTTTCACCCGGTCGCTCCACACCCACAGGCTCGCGCCCGACGCCGGCATGAACAGGAAGGCCTGCTCCAGCATTCGCTGCTGCACCTGCCTCAGCCGTTCGCCCCGGCCAGTCTCTGCGCCAAACTGCTCCATGATGAGTCTATCCACATCTGCGTCTGCGTGACCCGTGACGGCGTACTGCCCCTGGCTGTGGGCCATGCCCAGCAGGAACCCGTTGGGCGTGGACACGGGAGGCATCGGCCCCAGGAACGCCTGGAACTCGCGCCGGCTCCACACCTGCTCGGCGTACAGGCGCGGGTTCAGCCGCTCCACCGATGGCTGGAAGCCGGCCCCGCGCATCATGGCAGCATAGGCATCGCCCAGCGCCAGGTGCTTGTCGCCGAAGTCAGCAAGGGAAAGGGTGAACGCCACAGGCTCCTGCACCCCCGCTCCGGCCAGTAACCCCTTTGCCCGTGCGGCGTCATCGAAGTACCCCTGCATCTCCTGCCGCGACAGGCCCCAGTCCGGCGACGGCAGCGGCATGCCCGTTCCAACCTCGCCCTTGCCCTCCCAGCCCGGCGTTTCCAGCGCCTTCCACGGATCAATCGCCTGAAAGAGGGCCTGGCGCACCTCCACGCGGTCGAATGGCGGGCGGTCCGTCTTCAGGCCCAAGAGCATCCCCGTTCCAGGCTGCGGGAATGCGGCCCGCTGGAGCGGTACCCTGAGCTGACTTTGAAGAAGCATCTCCCATGCCGCGTCATCCAACACGGCGATGTCCGCCCGGCCTGTCGCCACCATCGTCAGGCGCGTGGCGGCATCGGACACGGCTACAATCTCCAGGCGATCCAGCCCCGGAAAGCCATGCTCTACATACGCCGTATATGCTCGGTAGGTTGACCCTCCCTGCCCCACGCTTTCCGCAACCCAGGGCCCTGTCCCAATTGTAGGGCCGCTTTTCAGGTCGCCCCGCAGGTCCACTGCTTCCTTCGCAACCAGCTTGCTCTGTCCATGGGCCAGGGCAAGTGGAAGGTCCGCGTCAGGATACCGAAGCGTCACCTCTACCGTGAGGGCGTCTCTTGCAGCAACAGAGGACAGCGACTGAAGCAGCGCCGCGCCCGGCCACCCAGGCGTGCGCAGGCGCTCCAGGCTGTAGGCCACGTCTTCGGCAGTCAGCGCCCTTCCATTGACCGGCGCCACGTCATGCCAGCGCATCGCAGGCCGCAGGTGGAAAACGTACGTCGTGGGGGTAGCATGCTCCCAGCTTTCGCATGCATCGCACTCCAGCGCAGGGCCTGCAGTCTGCGTTGCGGCCCCAGGCGCAAGGCGCAGCAGCCGGCTATACGCAATCCCTGGCCCGAGGGAGAGCAACGCTTCCGAGGAAGACTGGTGTACGTCCAGATGGTCAGGGACAGAGCTTGCGGCTATGACAACGCTCCCGCCGCTAGGCCGGGGCGTAGGAGGCGCCGGTTGCGTCGGAGTTGCGGTTGGAGTAGCTACGGCTGGGGGCGTCGAGGTAGCGGTCGGGACTGGAGTTGGCGTAGGGGTCGAACAAGCTGCCAAAGTTGCCAGGAACAGGGACGTGAGAAGCAACGCCGGAAATCGCACTCGTCAGATGACCTCTTTCCCGCTCTGGTCTACCACAACCGTGGGGTCCTTCCGTCCAAACATCTTGATGCCCTCCCTGGGCAACACCGCAAGCGCGATCAGAGTGGACGGCAAGAACATGATCAGATGCATCACAATGGCGAAGGCCAGGGCCGTCTCGCTCCCCACCCCAAACTTACCGAGGGTAAAGACAACGGTGGCTTCAAAGGTTACTGCCCCGCCAGGTGGGGAAGGGACCGCAGCAACGATGAACACGCTGCCCACGAACAGCACCACTACTGCGGCGACGCCCACGTGTATCCCCAGGGCGTTGGCGGTGATCCACCCGCTTAGCCCTATGAGGGCCCAGTACCCAAGGGTGCCGGCGAACGAAAGCGCCAGACGCCACGGCGACCCTCCCAGATTCTTCGTTGCAGCAATTGCAGTCTGCAGGAACCTGATCCGCCTTACGCCGGGCACAAAGTCCATGCCCTTGGCGATGAGCAGGAAGATGATGAGACTCACCACCGAGAACACCACCGCGCCCAGGAGCTGGATGCTGAAGCCACGGAGCTCAGGAAGAAGCAGAACGCCCAATCCCAGCAGAGCCGCGGTCGCGAACACATCCATCATGTGCTCCATGGCCAGGGTAGCCAGGGCCGTCGCGCCGCTAATCCCCCCTCGCCTTGTGATCAGGGCAAGCTGCAAAGGCTCGCTGACCACCCGCACCGGCGAAAGATTGTTCAGCCCAACGCCCGCGTTCTGAATGAGGAACAGGCGGAGGAAGCTAATCCGTTCCCCCCTTATCAGGATGTACCACCGCAACGCGCGGAGCAAAATGGCTGCCAGGAAAGCAGCAAGCGCCGCAGCGAGGGTGTCCATAGGGAAATCGCGGATGTGGCGGACGAAGGGACTCCACTCCAGGCCTCGAACAAGCAGCCAGCCCAAGAGCGCGGCGAGGACGAGACCGCCCACCACCTGCACGGTCACCCATGTTTTCTTGGAATCCTGAAGGGACCTCATAAAAGGAACCCGCCCCAAAACAGAAGCCTGGGGCTTGCGCTGCGGTGCTGGTGTCGGATACGTTTGCACGAGCAGACCTTATACTGAGCCTGGAGGTACATTGGGATGGTTACGCTTTGCGACTGCCACGTGCATCTGGCGTCCTATGATGCCGACGACATTTCCGGCGTTCTCCAACGGGCGGAAAGCGCCGAAGTGCAAACCATTATAACAGCAGGCACTACGGTAGATACATCCCAGCGATGCATCGAGCTTGCCGGCGCCCACTCCTCAGTCTACGCAGGCGTTGGCGTCCACCCCAATCGCCTGCGCGGTTTCCTCAAAGACACAGACCTCGATGCCCTGGAACGGCTGGCCCGCAGCCCCCGCGTCATAGTCTGGAGCGAAACGGGCATGGACTACCTGCCCAGCGCGCCCGACCAACATTGGCAGGAGCAGTCCTTCCGCGAGCAAATCAGGCTGGCGCGCCGGTTGCGCCTTCCCCTCGTCTGGCACTCCCAGGTCCCCGAGCCCAACACGCCGGGCCAGCACCCGGAGACCGTCCGCATCCTGCGGGAGGAGCACGCCGAGGACGTTGGAGGGATCATGCACTACTTCCAGGCGGACGAGGCCACCGCCCGCATGGCCATCGCTGCAGGCCACTTCATCTCCTTCGCCAAGCCTCTTCTGCGCCAGCCTCACCAATGGGACATCGCCAGGAAGCTTCCCCTGGAGTGGATTGTCCTGGAGACCGACGCTTCGCCCCAACCCTACAAGCCTAACCGCGCCGATTGGACGGAGCCGAAGGATGTCAGCCTCGTGGCGCAAAAGCTGGCCGACCTGCGGGGCATCACCGTGGAGGAAGTCGCCGAAGCCACCACCCGCAACCTGCTTCGCCTGGTGACGTTGTCTACATAGGGAAGAGCGACGCCCGTGTTTGCCGCTAGGTACTACCCCCTTTCCCGAGAGGGAAGGGCCAGGGGTTAGGTCTCCCGCCACGCATCGTCACGTTGCAAACGTCACCTTGCACAAACGTAGGGGCGCAGCATGCTGCGCCCCTACGGTCCCTAACGATTGAGTCTTTTCCCCGCCCACCCCAGCCACCGGCGCATGCGCGGCAGCACGACCTGCCTGGCCACCGCCGCCTGCATCTCGTTCTCCCCAGGCAGGTCCTCGCTTCCCGAGACCACAAACGTGTCGTCCGCAGCAACAAAGCGCACGTCGCTTACGCCAGGCAACGACTCCAGCGCGCCATGCACGCGCCGGACACAGAGGGAGTCGCACATGAGGCCGGCAACGCGGACTTCGGCGGTCGGCCCGGTTGAGCCGCGCCGCACCCACCGTACCTCCGCCTTCGGCTCCACTAGTATGTTTCTCAGTCCAGGCATGGCTTTACAAAACGATGCGCACCAGCAGGTCGTTTCTCACCTGCACTACTAGTATAGTGCCGATGACAGCCATGAGAAAAGAAAGGGAGGTCGGCGCCTTGGTGGTTTGGCGGAATGCCACTGCCAAGCCCACCAGCATTCCCGCGAGGACCACCATGTTCGTCAGGATCATGAGGTATTCGCTGCCCAGGGAGAGCAACGCGTACAGCACGCCGGGGATATGTGCAAAGCCGATGCCGTTCAACGTCGCCACCAGAGGCACGGGCTGCCGGGCCCGCAAACGCCTGACTGCGTAGGTCAGGCTCCCAAGCAGTGCCCACGCAACCGCGTGGTAGGAAAAACTCCACAGCAAAATCGTCACGTAGGACTTGTTCGCATATTGTTCTAGGGGATCACCAGCCTTGATCCCCAGTCCAAAGGCAAGCGCGCTGATGACCATGATTCCCACCGCCTGGACAAACGCGACAGGGTCGTCCGCAATCTCCTGGTATAGCTTGGAATCAAAGCGGGCCGCCCGCAAAGCTCTCTTGAACAACCTGCTCTCCTTCAGATGTCATCCAGCTATCTTGCTGGCTAGATGTCAAGTCTGTCAATGGCCGCCGCGCGCCCAGTATAATGGTGCCATCGAACCAAAAAGAGGTGTCCTTTGAAGTACCACAGACTTGGCCCCACGGACTTGAACGTCTCCGAAGTCGCCTTCGGCGTCTGGACCGTCAGCACGGGCTGGTGGGGCAAGATGACTGAAGACGAAGGCGCCGGCCTCTTGCAGCAATCGCTGCACGAAGGCATCACCTTCTACGACACCGCCGACACCTACGGCGAGGGCCTGGGCGAGACCATTCTGGCCAAGGCCTTTCCCAAAGAACGCAACAACATCATCATCGCGACCAAGTTCGGCTACGACTTCTACTCCTTCCAGGCCCGCGCAGGCCATCGGGAGCGGCCCCAGAACTTCACGCCCCAGTTCATCCGCTACGCCTGCGAGCAGAGCCTCCTCCGCCTCAAGACCGACTACATTGACCTCTACCAGCTCCACAACCCGCGCATGGAGCACATCCACAGCGACGAGATCTTCGCCACGCTGCAAGACCTGGTGCGGGAAGGCAAGATACGCCACTACGGGTTCGCTCTCGGCCCTGACATCGGCTGGTTCGAAGAGGGGGCCGAAGCCATGCGCCTGCGCCGCGCGCCCTCCGTGCAGATCATCTACAGCTTGCTGGAGCCCGACCCCGGCCGCGCATTCTTCCCCGTGGCCCAGGAGACAGGCAGCGGCCTGTTGGCCCGCGTCCCCCACGCCTCCGAGATCCTGACCGACAAGTTTGTCGATATCCCCCGCTTTGAGCCTGGCGATCACCGCGCCTTGCGCCGCGCCCAGTGGCTGCGCCAGGCCATGGAGAAGCGCAAGCAGTTGCTCTTCCTGGCCGAGGGCACGGGCCGGACGCTCGCCCACGCCGCCATCAAGTTCTGCATGGCCCAGCCGGCCATCGCAGCCGTGCTCCCCAACATCGCCAGCGAGGCCGACCTGAAGGAGTACGCCGCCGCTTCCGACGCGCCGGACCTCACACCCGATGAGCTTTCCCGGATCCAGGAGCTGCTGGACCACAACTACTACGTTGAAGAAGGCCCCCGCGAGGAGCTCCGCTCCTCCCGCACCGCGCCGTCGCCCACCGGAAGCAGGGGATAGGCCCTGGACATCTCCGGTAGACGTTTGAAGGGGCGACTCGGCGAGCCGCCCCTACGTGTGCATACAACCTCCTCCGCCTGCCGCTTGCCCCGGCAGCGCCCAGGACGTATTCTGAAGCGCGAAAGTTCGGGACGCGGAATGGGGGACTCAATGGATGTCAGAGAGTTCGTCGTTGCTTCCATCATCCGGACACGGAACGGCACCCTGAACCTGGCCAAAGACCTTTCCCAGGAAGACCTCGCATGGAAGCCTGCCCCCTTCGCCAACCCCATCGGCTTCCTCCTGTTCCACGCCTTCCGCACCCAGGACCGCTACCTGCACACGTGGCTGGCCAACGGCGCGGCGGACGTCTGGACATCCGAGGGCTGGAACAAGAAGTGGAAGCTGCCGCAGCCGCACCAGGGCGCGCCCCAGGGCTGGTTCAGCGAGACCGGCAACTCCTGGACGCCCGAGCAGGTGGCCGCCTGGCCCATCCCGCCGAAAGAGGAGCTGCTGGCCTACGGCGCCAGGTCGCTGGAGAAGGCCATTGAGGTAGTGCGGGCATTTGACCTTGCCAGGATCAACACCCCGCTCCAGCCCGACCGCCCCAACGTGACTCCCCTGAACTACCTGTTCATTGCCTCCCACCACGAGGCCGGGCACCAAGCGCAGATGGACTACGTCCTGGGCCTGAAGCGCGGCGTGATGGGTGTGTAGGACATGGATATCCGAGAGTTCGTCGCCGCCTCCATCACTCGCACCCGCAACGGGACGTTGAGCCTGGTGAAGGACTTGGACCAGGCTGACATGGCCTGGCGGCCTGCCCCCTTCGCCAACCCCATCGGCTTCCTCCTCTTCCACGCCTTCCGCGTGCAGGACCGCTACACCCATAGCTGGCTTGCGCCGAGCCGGCACGTTTGGGAAGCTGAGGGCTGGAACAGCAGGTGGCCGATGCCCCAGCCGCATCCTGGCGCGACGGAGCTCTGGTTCAGCGAGACGGGAAACTCCTGGACGCCCGAGCAGGTGGCAGCGTGGCCCATCCCGCCGAAGGAGGAGCTGCTGGCCTACGGGACGCGCGTGCTGGAGAGTACGCTGGAAGTGGTCCGAACCTTCGATACATCAAAGCTCAGCGTCGCGCCACGCCCTGACCGCCCCGACTTCACGTACGCCTACTACTTCCACATGGCCTCGCACCACGAGGCCCAGCACCAGGCCCAGATAGACTGCATCCTTGGCCTCAAGCGAGGCGTCATAGGGGTATAACTACCTTTCCCCCTCCCTTGGGAGAGGTCGCCCCGATGATCGGGGCGTAAGGTTGCAGCCCCCGCCTGGTCCTTCCGCCCGGCGGCTTTCTACAGCCCGGCCAGCAGGGTCCTCAGCGATTCGCCAAACTCCTGCCGCTGCCAGGCCCGCACCTTCTGCGAGGCCATCTCCTGTTCCAGGGCATCGGGCTGGAGAGCAAGTGTTTCAAGGCTGGACGAGGGCCACAAAAGCGATGGGTCCATAGACAGTTGCTCGCCTAGTGCAGTGCGCCAGACTTTCAGCTTTTGCAGACGGGCCAATTGCTGCGGGGTGGGCCTCGCCTGCCTCGGCCACGACGCACGAGGCGCTTGATAGGGTGGCGCGTCTCTGCCCTCCTGGAGGGCCCGCTCCAGCGCGCGTCCGAAGCGTTGCAAGCCGGCGCTGCCAAGCCCAGGAGTCTGCGCCAGGTCAGCGTCCGGGTTTCGAGCAAGGTGGACGAGCGCGCTATCGCCCAGGACGTAGAAGGGAGGCCTGCCCTGGCGCAAGGCTTCCCGCTCGCGAAAGGCAAACAGGGCGCGCAAGACAGCCAGCTCGCGCGGGCTTAAGCCGTGGCTCCCTTTTACGCCAAGGAAGGCCTTCTCCTGGTCGGGAGGAACGTAGCGGATTTCCGTCAGACGCGCGCACTCTTCGGCAACCCAGGCTGTCCGGCCCAACAGGCGCAACTGCTCCTCCAGGCGGTCACGGATGGCGGTCAGGTGGCGCACGTCCGAGGCGGCGTAGTCCAGCGCCTCCTGGCCCAATGGCCGACGGCTCCAGTCCGCCCGCTGAAGGCGTTTGTCCTTGTTGAGCGTGACGCCCACCAGGGCTTCCGCAAGGGCCGCAAGCCCCACCTGCGTCATCCCCAGGAACCGCGCCGCTACGTTCGTATCATAGAGGCCGGCCACCCGGAAACCCCAGGCCCGGTCCAGGCATCGCACGTCGTAATCGGCCCCGTGCAGCACCTTCTGGACAGCCGGACTGGCCAGCAGCGCTTCCAGCGGCGACATGTCGCTACAGGCAAAGGGGTCAATGATCGCTACGAAACGGCTTGTGGCGATCTGGACCAGGCAAAGCTGCTCAGGATAGTGGAAGAAGCTGTTGGACTCTGTGTCCAACCCGATGGCGGGATCGGAACACATCTCCTCCACCAACCGGGCTAGCTCCGCAGAGTCGCTAACGGTGTATGTCGGCAAAGACGTTTCTTGTCTCATGGCAGGGGCATCCCTGCAGGGGCGCAAGGCTTGCGCCCTGGGCGGGCGGGGAAAGCGACCTCTCCCAGACAAGAAGAGGCAAACTCCCGAATTGCCGGCAAAGTTCATGGCAGGCTAGGCACTGCCACCGCTACCCTTTCACGATCGCGTGCGTCGCCATCGGGCAGTTGGCGGCAACGCCCACGCCGTCCCCGGTCAGCGCGATGAACCCAACCGAAACGTTAACCGGAAAGAGCTTCACGACTGCCTCGCAAGCCGCCTGGGGGACCAGACCCATCTCCAGAAGCTGGTAGACCTTGCCTGCCCCTTCCCGGCGCATGATCTCCTCGCCGATGCCGGTGGCCGCCACACCCCCCAGCACCCCCACCTGGTAGCCGCACCTGCGAAACGGCACGTCGCCGATGCGCCCCAGCAGCATGGCCCGCGCGCCGCCCGTGGAGCTTGCGACGGCAAACATGCCCGCGCTATCCAGGGCCACCGCTCCCACCGTGTCGCCTTCATGCGGGACCTGACCTTCGTCGCCGCCAAGCAGGCCCATCAGCTTCGCAGCCATCGGCTCGCTCCAGCCCGCGCCCAGAAGCGACGCATCGCCCCGGGCAATCGCCTCGCGCAGCGCACGGTATCGCTCCAGCGCCCGAGCCGAAGGCCCCGGGTGCGGCGCCAGGCCCAACGCCTTCGCCAGCGCCGAGGCCCCCTCGCCCGTGAGCATGAAGTGCGGTGTCTCCTGCGCCACCGCCCTGGCCAGCAGCACTGGGTTCCGCACGTCGCGCACCGCGCCCACCACCCCCTGCAGGCCAGCCGACGTAGCCACCGCTGCATCGGTCTCGATGGTCGCGCCGTCCAGGCGCAGGACGGCCCCCGCTCCCGCGTTGAAGCGCCCGCTGTCCTCCATCCACTGCACGGCGGCAACCGCAGCATCCAGGCTGGACCCACCGCCGCGCAGCGCCTTCGCACCCGCCTGGGCAGCCCGGCGGCAGCCTTGCTCAGCCTCAGGCGATGTCCCGCCCGCGCCGCCGTGCACGACGATTGCATACCGCATACGCACCTGTAGTGACCGAGGCGCCAATTCCCAACCAAGCACAGTCGCGCCCAGAGGAGTCCCTTCCACCCCCTTTGCGGGGAAGGCTACAAGCGGGCGACGTCCGGCCCGACCCGATCAGACGTTGTTCCTTCCCCCCGTGCGGGGGGCTAGGATAGGGGGGCCTTGGAGGGCTACCCCGCTTCGACCAGCCGGCGCTTCTGTACGATCTTCTGCATCTCGTCCTCCAGCATGGAGAAGTCCTTGCGGGGGATAAGGTGCAGCTCGCCGATGAAGGCCCAGGGCCACTCCTCCGGGATCCACTTCTTCACGTACTCCATGCGCGGCGCGATGTCCCGCGCGTCCATGTACTCCAGCGGCTCCAGCGCCACCTCCCCCTTGATGCGGACGCGGTGGGTGAACAGCTCTTCCGGGCGGTGCGACCTCCAGAGCGGCGTGTCCTCCTGGAAGAACGTCGAGGCAACCGTCGCCGAGGCCGGGAACTGTTGCACGCTCGTGATGTAGTACAGCAGTCGGTCGCCAATCTCCATGCGCTCCACCTTCTTGCGGCTGACGATGGTGAAGCCCTGGACGGTCAGGCCCAGGTCGCGGGTCACCTTGAAGTTCTGTGGTGTGATAGTGAGCATCCAGTAGTTGCGTGGCATAAGACCGTCCAATGAAGGATGATATGGATTCATTGTACATGGTGCGGCGTAGGAATACAGGCGACCATCCTCTAGAAGCACCCAAGAACCGAAGTCGGGTCCGTTTTCCCCTTCGCAGCCCTGGCGGTTGGAGAGGGTGTGCAGCCATAATGTCGCCATCGAAACAGGAGGTACGCCATGAAGAAATCTGCCGCCGTCCCCTACGCCTTCGGTATCGCCGGAGTCATCCTTGCCGCCTTCGCGCTTCTTGCTCCAGCAAGCATCGTCAACGCTGCCAGGGAGAAGCTGCCAGTCGGCAGGACAGCCATCGTGGACGAGTACTCCGACCGCTCGGCATCCGTTGACACCAGGGGAAATCTGCAGGTGAAGGTCTCGGATCCCGTGACGGCACAGGTGCTAAACTTCCCAGGCATGCAGAACGTCAAGGTCATCAACCCGACGCTTCCCATTGAGGGCAGCGTCAAGGTGAGCAACCTCCCCTCCGTGCAGCAGGTGACAGGCGTCGTGATCGTGGGCAACCTGCCCGCAATCCAGAACGTCAACGTGACCAACAAAGCATTGCCGGTTAGCGGCAGTGTAGCCGTTTCCAACCTGCCGGCCGTGCAAGATGTGAAGGGTACCGTTCAGGTAGGCAATCTGCCGGCAGTCCAGACCGTGTCCGGTTCCATTTCGGTATCCAACCTTCCGGGCACCCAGAACGTGAGCGGCACAGTGAACGTGGGCAACCTCCCGGCCACACAGAACGTCAACGTGACCAACGGCATTCTTCCCATCGCTGGCAGCGTGGCGGTGTCTAACTTGCCGGTGGTGCAGCCTGTGAGCGGAACTGTCAATGTGGGGAAGTTGCCGGGAATCGACCCATCAAGCGTTTTCAATTTCTTTGTCTTTCAGGTGAATCAAACAAAGCCTCTTGATGCCTGCAACGCAGGACAAGGATTTGTTGTCCCCACTGGCAAGCTGCTTATGGTTACAGATATTGTCCTCAACCCATACAACAGTTCTCCCTTCCCTGGCATCTGGAGTGAAAGCCGTGGGCTCCTTTTGGTCGTCCAGGGGGCTTCTACTGCGCCTTCATTTGCCTTTTCTACCCCGCTGGTTCTCCATTCAAATGAGAAGGTCTGCACCTACACCGCTCTTGGCGCGAGTACCTTTGACCTCTTCATTTCTGGCCAGCTTGTCGATGCGCCTTAACGTCGCCCTGCGGATGGGAAACCGAACCGGCCCATCCAGATCCCCCTCTCTCCGCACGAACATGGGCCCGCCGGTTCATGCCTTGCTCGGACAACCCAACGGCAAAGCCTGCGTTGCCATTGGATGCCAGCCCCCCTACACTACTACACTACGGCAATCCGCAAAGACGGCCACGCCCGCGCCGGAACAGGGGGGACGTATGAGCTTCGCCACGCTTGCCTGCGACATCAAGGATGGGGTGGCCGTCGTCACGCTGAACAGGCCGGAGGTGCTCAACGCCATCAATCGCCGCATGCAAGATGAACTGGAGGAGGCCCTGGACGCGGCACTGGAGCAGCACGCCCGCGCGCTGGTGCTCACCGGCGCCGGCCGCGGCTTCTGCTCCGGCGCAGACGTGACGAACATGGCCCCCGCCAGGCCCGCTCAGGACAACCCCGCGCTCAGCGACATCGCGCAGCGTGTGCGCAAGCCAATGGGCTGGCCCGCGCTGCGGCTCTACCGCTTCCCTGTGCCCACCATCGCTGCGGTCAATGGCGTCGCGGCGGGGGCGGGCCTCTCCCTCGCCCTGGCCTGCGACCTCCGCATCGCCGCGGAGAGCGCCCGCTTCACCTCCGTCTTCGTCCGCCGTGCCCTGGTGCCCGACTACGGCTGCACCTATCTGCTGCCCCGGCTGGTGGGGATGGAGAAGGCCCTGGAGATGATGTACACGGGCGACATCCTCGACGCCTGGGAGGCGCTGCGCATCGGGCTGGTGGGCCGCGTTGTTCCCGACGCCGAGCTGATGGCGGCGGCTCTCGGCCTGGCGGGGCGTTTGGCCCAAGGGCCCCCCATCACGCTGGAGCTGATCAAGAAAACGGCCTTCCGGGGCTTGGAGAATACTCTGGAAGACCAGATGCTGCTGGAGAGCCAGGCCCAGGCTATTGCCCAGGACACGGAGGACTATCGCGAGGGTGTGCGCTCCTTCCTGGAGAAGCGCCCTCCCCGCTTCACCGGGCGGTAGCGCCGCGCGTTCCTGGCGAACGGCTATTGGGGAATACGTTCGCAGGACCACTGCCGTGGCCCTGCGAAAGGCGGACGAAGCGTTATTGAGAGCAAGAGGCATTTTGACCACCTCGCTCTAGAATGACAGCGTGCCTTGCAAGCACGCGTAGGTCCTATGGTGGTTCCTTGCAGCCGAACAGCGAAAGACCCCTGCGTCTTTTCCGCGATTCCCTGAACAATGCTGCCACCTCTGATAGAATGAATAGCCACGGAGCTAACCCCGATCAGGAGGCCCTCAATGCAGACCATTCAGGTTGTGCTCTACCGCGAAGGCAAATTCTGGGTAGCCCAAGCCCTCAATGTGGATGTCTCTTCCTTCGGCGACACGAAAGACGAGGCAAGAGCCGCTATCAAAGAGGCGCTGGAGCTATACTTTGAAGACGAGCCCGCCGGCGAGGTCGTCCAGGTGAGCGAGGCTTTTGTGGAAACGGTCCAGCTTGCTGTATAGCAGTAGAGAGGTTGTCCGTGCCCTTGAACGGCTAGGCTTCAGCCGCGTGTCACAGAGGGGCAGCCACATCAAGCTCCGCAAACGAACCCCCCAGGGAACCCGCACAGTAATCGCCAAAGCGGCGGCAGACGAGATTCCCACAGGCACATTCTCTTCCATCCTTCGCCAGGCCGGAATAACCCGCGAGGACTTCGAAAAAGCCGTCAGATAACCTACCTTTCCACACACGTCTACCTCATGACCCACAACACACGCATCCAGCAGCTACGCCAGGCCCTCCAGGAGCGCATCCTGGTGGTGGATGGCGCCATGGGCACCGCCATCCAGGGCCTGGGCCTCACCGCCGCCGACTTCGGCGGCCCTCAGTACGAGGGCTGCAACGAGCACCTGAACCTGACGCGCCCGGACGCCATTCAGGGCACCCACCGGGGCTACCTGGAGGCCGGCGCGGACATCATCGAGACCAACTCCTTCGGCAGCACGCCCCTGGTGCTTGCCGAGTACGGCCTGGCGGACAAGGCCCGCGAGATCAGCCGCGCCGCCGCAGCCATCGCCCGCCAGGCCGCTGTCGCCTTCTCCACGCCCCAACGCCCCCGCTTCGTCGCAGGCTCCATGGGGCCAACCACCAAGGCCATCTCCGTCACCGGCGGCGTCACGTGGGAGGCCCTGGCGGAGCACTACCGCGTCCAGGCGGCGGGCCTTATAGAGGGCGGCGCTGACTTCCTGCTCGTCGAGACCTCCCAGGACACCCTGAACGTCAAAGCGGCCCTGGAGGGTATTGACCGCGCCTGCGCCGAGCTTGGCTATCGCGTCCCCGTGGCCGTCCAGTGCACTATCGAGGCTATGGGCGCGATGCTGGGCGGCCAGGACATTGAGGCCTTCTACACGAGTATCGCTCACAGGGACCTGCTGTGGGTGGGCATGAACTGCGCCACCGGCCCGGAGTTCATGCGCGACCACCTGCGCACCCTGGCCGCCATCAGCCGCTTCCCCGTGGCCGTCATCCCCAACGCCGGCCTGCCCGACGAGAACGGCTGCTACAACGAGACGCCGGAGATGATCGCCCGTACCCTGGCCGAGTACATCCGGCAGGGCTGGGTCAACGTCATCGGCGGCTGCTGCGGCACCAACGCCGGGCACATCGCCCGCCTGGCGGCAATCGCGCAAGGCCGGCCGCCCAGGAAGCCGGTTGAGCGCCACGCAACCGTCGTCGCCGGGCTTGAGACCCTGGCAATTGACGAGGATACGCGCCCGGTCATCGTGGGCGAGCGCACCAACGTCCTGGGCAGCCGCGCCTTCAAACGCCTCATCACTGAAGGCAAGTATGAGGAGGCCGCCGAGGTTGGCCGCCGGCAGGTGCGCAGCGGCGCTCATATCCTGGACGTCTGCCTCCAGGACCCGGACCGCGACGAAAGCCAGGACATGGCCCGCTTCCTGGACCTGCTCACCCGCAAGGTGAAGGTCCCCCTGATGATTGACTCCACCGACGCCGGTGTCATTGAGGAAGCCCTCAAGCGCACCCCGGGCAAGAGCATCATCAATTCCATCAACCTGGAGGACGGCGAGGAGCGGTTCCACCGCGTCGTGCCCCTGGCCCGGCGCTACGGGGCGGCCCTCGTCGTGGGCTGCATAGACGAGGACAAGCAGCAGGCCCAGGCCATCACCCGGGAGCGCAAGCTCCACATAGCGGAGCGCGCCTACAAGCTCCTCACCGAGAAGTACGGTGTGCCCCCGGAAGACATCATCTTTGACCCCCTGGTCTTCCCCATCGGCGCGGGCGACAAGAACTACGTGGGCGCCGGCATGGAGACGGTGGAAGGCGTGCGCCTCATCAAGCAGGCCATGCCCCTGGCCAAGACCATCCTGGGCGTCTCCAACGTCTCCTTCGGCCTGCCCCCCGCTGGCCGCGAGGTGCTGAACTCCGTCTTTCTCTACCACTGCGTCCAGGCGGGCCTGGATATGGCCATCGTCAACTCCCAGGGCATTCTGCGCTACCCGTCCATTCCAGAGGAGGAGCGGGCCCTGGCCGAGGACCTGATCTTCTGGCGGGGCGCTGACCCCATCGCCGCCTTCGCCGCCCATTTCCGCCAGCGCAAGGTGGCCAGGGCGCAGTCCAACCGAAAGGACCTGCCCCTGGACCAGCGCCTGGCCGCGTGCATCGTTGAGGGCACCAAGGAGGGCCTCTACGATGACCTGGCCGAGGCGTTGCAGGGCCGCAAGCCCCTGGAGATCATCAACGGCCCCCTGATGGCGGGCATGGACGAGGTGGGCCGGCTTTTCGCCCGCAACGAGCTCATCGTCGCCGAGGTGCTGGAGTCCGCCGAGGCCATGAAGGCCGCCGTGGGCTACCTGGAGCCCCACATGGGGTCGGCAGAGTCCGCCAGCCGGGGCAGCATCCTCCTGGCCACGGTGAAGGGCGACGTCCACGACATTGGCAAGAACCTGGTGGACATCATCCTCTCCAACAACGGCTACAGGGTCATCAACCTGGGCATCAAGGTGCCGCCCCAGGACCTCATACGGGCCTATCAGGAGCACAAGCCGGACATGATTGGCCTCTCCGGCCTCCTGGTGAAGAGCGCCCAGATGATGGTGGAGACGGTGCGGGACTTCCGAGCAGCAGGCGTGCGCTGCCCCGTGCTGGTGGGCGGCGCGGCCCTCACCAATCGCTTCGCGCGCCTGCGCATCGCGCCGGAGTATGGGGGCATCGTGGCCTACGCCCGCGACGCCATGACCGGCCTGGACTTGGCCGGCCGCCTGCGGGACGCCGACGAGCGCGGGCGCATGGCCCTGGCCCTGGCCGACGAAACGCGCCGCCTGCAAGCCGACGAGGCCGCCAGGCAGTCGGGGCGAGAAGGGCTGACGCCTGTTGGGCGGCCCGCCGAAACGCTCCAACCCATAGCTGAGGCTCCCGTTCCTCCTGACTTGCGCCTCCACGTCATCCACGACTATGACCTCTCGGAGGTCTTCGGCTACATCAACTCCGTGATGCTGTTCAACCGGCACCTGGGCTTCCGCGGCGACTTCCAGAAGGCGCTGGACGAGGGCGACCCCAAGGCCGTGGAGCTGCGGGACAGGGTGCGCCAGGTGGAGGAGGCCATCCTCCGGCGGCCCGACATCAAGGCCAGCGCCGTGTACCAGTTCTACCGGGCGGCCTCCGAGGGGGACGACGTGCTGGTGCTCTCGCCCGACGGCAAGGAGGCCCGCTCCCGCTTCCACTTCGGGCGCCAGTCGGAGGGCGACCGCCTGTGCCTCTCCGACTACTTGCTGCCCTGGTCGTCGGGCAAGGCGGACTACCTGGGGGCCTTCGTCACCACCGTCGGCCCTGGCGTGCGGGCGCTGGCGGAGCAGTGGAAGGAGCGAGGCGACTACCTGGCGTCTCACATCTTGCAGGCGCTGGCCCTGGAAGGGGCCGAAGCCTTCGCCGAGCTGCTGCACCAGAAGCTGCGCGCCATGTGGGGCTTCCCCGACCCCGCCGGCGTCACCAGGGAGCAGCTCTTCCGCGCCGAGTACCAGGGCCGCCGCTACTCCTTCGGCTACCCCGCCTGCCCGCGCCTGGAAGATCAGGATCTGCTCTGGCCCCTGCTGGAGCCGGAGAAGCACATCGGTGTACAGC
>JACQUI010000132.1 GCA_016210395.1 Chloroflexota bacterium
GCCCTGGGGCGCAAGCCTTGCGCCCCTACGGGGACACCCCCAGCAGCCCCCGGCAGGGAACGGACGACGCTCACCCTCATGAAGGGAAACCGTCTGGCAGCAGCATGGCACGGGCCGCTGCCGCAGCCATTTGCGCGAAAGCGGTACGGGTGAGGGGTGCTTCGCGAGTCGGTCGCAACCTACGGCGGACGCGGCTGACCACCTCGCTCCAGCATGACAGTGGCTGCGGCTGTTGACGGGGCACCTATCCCTTGTTCCACCAGGCGATGCCCAGCCGCCGAGGGCTTGTTCCTTTGACGGCGTAGCCGCCATCTACCTGGACGAGGCCTCTAGTCATGGCCTGCTCCAACCGCTCCTCCAGCGTGCTGCCAGGCTCTATATACAAGCGGCTGCATAGCTCCGTCCGCCACTCCTCTTTGTCGGAGAGCGTGCGGGGACCGCCCAGATCGAGTATCTCCAGGTTGGGGTAGATACCCATCTCCCACGCCACATTCATGAAGTCAGGCATGGCGGGAAGGTTGATGCGCCGCTCTCCGCGCACCACGCGCCAGAGGGGGGCCAGGTGCGTCTGGGGCGCTTCCATGAACATGTGAACGGCCACCAGCCGTTGCGCGGAGCGATGCAGCTTGCGCACAAACGGCTCAACGTCCTCGATGCCGTAGAGGACGTGAGCGCACAGGACAACGTCCGCAGGCTCGACCTGGGCGTCCTCCCATGAGGCGTTCACGACGCTGATGTTGCCGATGCCGTGCTGCTGCGTCTCGTTCTGGAGCACCTGCACCATGCCTGGCGAAGGTTCAACCACCGTGACACGCCGGCATTTCAGCGCGAGGGGAAGGGCGTAGCGGCCGCCGCCTCCGCCCACGTCAATGACCGTGTCGGACGGCTGCACCATTGCCAGGAGGCGCGCGAGGCTCGGGTCATCGGCGCGCCGGGGGTCGGCGCGGAATGCGGGAGCGCGGTCGCGCCAGAAGTCCTGGGGCTGGGGACTGTCCCCCATCGCCCGGACCGACTGGGCGTGGTGGGCGGCGACCTGCCGCCGCCAGCGATTGATGGCGTTCACGAGGGCGACTCCGGGGCCGTTGCGCTAGAACCGGAAGGGGTCCGCCAGGGCCGCAGCGACGGACACCTGGGCCATGGGCCGCCCCGGGGCGAACGAAGAGATGGCGTACGCTGTGCTGCCCTGGGTGGCCAGGTCCGCGGCGATTCGTCCCATGACCGGCCCGAGGTGGATGCCCTTCCTGCCGCCGCCTGTAGCGATGATGACGCCCTGCTTGCCCGGCGCCATGCCCAGGAGGGGCAGGCCATCGGGCGTCACGGGGCGGAGGCACGCCGTTTGCCGCACAAGCTCTGCGTCCAGGAGGTAGGGCAAGGCGTCCAGCGCCTCCTTCAGCATACTGTCCTGGGCGTCTTTCGTGGGCGTCTCGTAGAAGCCAACCAACTCCTCCGTGGTGCCCACCCACACCAGGTCGTCCGGCTTGGACACAGCGTACGAATGCCCCCAGGAAACGTAGAGGAGGGGCGGTCCCTTGACCCGCATCCGGAGTATCTGCCCCTTGAGCGGCTCCACTGGCAGGTCTACGCCCACCCACGGGCTGGCTTCTTTGGACCAGGAACCCAAAGCGACGATGACCTTCTCGCAGTGAATGGTGCCGCTATTGATCTGGACGCCTGTCACCCTGTCCCCCTGGTACTTGATGCCCTGGACGGAACCGTGGCGCATAGCCGCGCCGCGGCTCTCTGCGCCCTGAAGCAGTCCCAGCGTCAGCTTGTATGGGTCCAGGAGGCCGACGTACTGGGTGACGACGCCGCCAATGACCCCCGGCGCCAGGCGCGGCTCGATTGCCAGGATGTCATCGCCTTTCTTCCATTCGACTCGAAAGCCCTTCTGGGCCTGTTGCCAGGGAATCCTGGACTGGATGGCTGCGGCTTCCTCTTCGGTGTAGGCCGCCGTCACGGCAGTCTGGAGGTGATACTCGGAGTCCACGCCTGTCTCCGCCCGCAGGGTAGGCGAAAGCTCTGCGTGCATGCGGTAGCTTTCAAGGCTCAGGGTTTCCAGCGGGCCGGGGATGCCGACGCCGCCCAGGGGGCTGAGGCCGCCCAGGGCGAAGCCGGAGGCATGGCCCGCCACGGTGTCGCGTTCGATGATTATGCTCTTGACGCCGAGCTTGCTCAGATAATAGGCGGTGGCGCAGCCGACGACGCCGCCGCCCAGGATAACGACGTCGGCGCTTGCCTTCTGGTTCATGACATCCCTCGGGACAGGTTCTTTCGTGCGTTCACTATAGCCAGAAAACGGCGGGAGTACAACGAAGGGGTGGGTTGGGTACGGTTTGGCGCTGGCAGGCTACTGTTCCCGCGCACCCGCCCTGGGGCGCAAGCCTTGCGCCCCTACGGGGACGCCCCCAGCAACCCCCGGCAGGGAACGCTGTCCACTCGCACCCTTTCCGATACAAGGGCAATTGTCAGGCAAGGCCCCTCAAGGGAGAGGTGATTGTTCCGGGGTCTGGTGCTTTTTTGCGTGCGTTGCGCCTTTCTTGTGGTACTCTAGAGCGGCCAGCTTTTGAGGGAGGTCAGCTATGGAGTTTCTGGTACGCCCCGTGCGAAACCAGCCTGATGTTGCCGAGGTGCGGTACGACTGCGAATGCGGCTGCAAGCCTCGCGCCCGCTATCAGAAGGGCAAGGACGAGGCCAACCACGAGCACTGCTGCTGCGGGCGCGTCCACTTTGTGGGGGCGAAGGCTGAGGAACGGCTGCAGGCGTACCTGGCGGACCGCCGCGCCAAGGGGGAGGATGCGGGCATTGCCTACGCGCTCCACACGGCCTCTGTCCAGGCGCCCTGGGGCGAACCTATCGGGGTCGCCTACGCCCTGCCGGACAAGCCAAAGGCGCACTGATTGGGATCCGCGTCAAACCGCGACCTCTACTTGCTGTACCCCTACGAACTTGGGCAGGCCCTCTGGTGTTCCGTCATACTCACGCAAGCACAACTCCAGCACCTCTTTGAGGTTGTGTTGTAGCTCGTCAAGCGTTTCGGCCTGAGTGTGCGCGCCAGGCACCCCTGGGACGATGCCGACGTACAGGCGCGTTTCCTCGTCCCATTCCACATAGGCTGTGAAGGTGGTCATGCGCTCCTCCTGCGCCAAGTTCTCCGTACGAGTGTACTAACCCAGGAACTCCTTGCGCCACCTGGCGTACGCCGCGTTGCCCGTCACGAGGTTCACCAGGTCGTTGGACGCTACCCTGTCCTGGAAGGTCTCCTGCGTTCCGCCTTCCGCCTGGTGCTTGAGGGCATCGTAGGCAGCCTTCACTCCAGCCCAGAAGGGCTGGTGGCCGTTGAGGGCGATGCGCACGCCGTTGGATGCAAGCATGGCCTTGTCTTTCAGGGATGCGGGCGTGCTGGCCAGCAAGATGGGGAGGGACGTGGCGGCGTGAAACGCCTGGAGGTGCTGGACAGTGGTGACGCCCGCCAGGAAGAGGGCGTCCACGCCAAGCTGGGAGTAGGCCTTCACGCGCTTCACCGCTTCATCCATTCCGGCCAAGGACAGGGCGCTGGTGCGCCCGATGATGGTGAACGCAGGGTCTTTGCGGGCAGCCAGCGCGGCCTTCAGCCTGCCGGTCATCTCCTCGATAGACAGCATCTCCTGGCCGGGCTGTTTGCGGAACGGTTCGGGCAGCAGCGTGTCCTCTATGGTAAGGGCCGCCGCTCCCGCCGCCTCCACCTCCTCCACCGTGCGCATGACGCTGAGGGCGTTGCCGTAGCCGTGGTCTGCGTCCACCATCAGGCTGACCTCGCTGTAGCGGGTGATGCGGTGGATGAGGTCCGCGAACTCGGTGAGCGTCAGCACCACGAGGTCCGGCGCACCCACAACGACGGCCGAGGCGACTGATCCCGCCAGCATCCCCACGGGGAAGCCCAGGGAGTCCGCCATGCGCGCGGAGAGTGGGTCATAGACCGAAGCTGTATAGATACACTCGCTGCCGGAGAGGACTCGCCGGTACCGCTGCCGTTTCTCTTGGACGTTCACGAAGGCTCCTTTCATTCAAGCCGTGTTTTTGTTGGTTCCCTGAAGTTCGCAGGCAAAAAGCCATCTCCTACAGGAGACTCTGCCCATATTGGACGGCAAATACCCTCATCCTTTGCGGTCCCTCTGTGCAGGAGGGGAGGTAAAAGTGGGGGACACCCCCACACCCCCGGCAGGGCTTGCCCTGCACCGGGCGACGCCTATTGTAGCTTAATCCGGTCATTCCCACTCGCCGGGGAACGGATAAGGCGGCGGCCTCTTCCTCGGCAGCATCCGGTACACCCAGAAGACCGCCGCGCCGAGGGCAAAGCCGCCGATGTGCGCCCAGTAGGCCACGCCGCCGCTCTGGGATGACACGCCCAGGCTTCCCAAGCCCGACACGAACTGCATGAGGATCCAGACTCCCAGCAGCAGCGCCGCCGGGATCTGGATGACGGTGATGAAGATGGCAAAGAACAGGGTGTTCACGCGGCTACGAGGGTAGAGGACGAGGTACGCGCCCAGCACGCCTGCGATGGCCCCGCTGGCGCCTACGGTGGGGACCTGCGAGGCGGGGGCAATGGCTACCTGGGTAAACGCTGCGACAACGCCGGCGACCACGTAGAACAGCAGGTAGGGGATGTGCCCGATGCGCCCTTCGATGTTGTCGCCAAAGACCCACAAGTAGACCATGTTGCCGATGAAGTGCATCCAGCTCCCGTGGATGAACATGGAGGTGAACAGCGTGGCCCAGGTTGGAAAGGGCGTGGTGATGTCCAGCCGGCCCCCTTGCGTGAGCAGCGTTGTAAAGGTGTGGCCGCTGGTCAGTTCCTGGGGGATGAGGCCGTAGGTGTAGAAGAAGGTCGCCATGTCTCCCAGGGTGATCTCGTACAGGAAGACAACGGCGTTCACCACGATGATGGCGACGTTCACGTAGGGGCGTTTGCCCGTGCGGAGGGAGGGGTCGGAGAGAGGTAGCAAGGGGGCCTACGGCTCGCCTACCCGGGTTCGCCCTGCTTGCGAGTCCGCAAGAACTGCTCCAGCTCCTGCACCATCTCTTGAGGGGATGGTATGGCCGTCTCCTGGTCGCGGGCGGCGTCGTAGCGGCGCTCCAGGCGCTGGACGTACGCCTGGATCTCGTCCTCTTTTTCCAGCATCTCCTGGAACTGGCGGTCGAAGGTGGCTTCGGACGAGCGTATTTCAGCGAGGTCGAATGTGGCGCCCAGCACATCCTGAAGCGATTCCAGCAGAGCGAGACTCACCTTGGGGAAGTGGGCCACCTGGATGTAGTGGGGCGAGTGACCCCAGATGCTGCCGAAGGGGATGCCTTTCGTCATGAAGGCCTGGGACACCGCTGTGCCGATGCCGGTGGGCCCCTGGTAGCCTGAGCCGCGCACGCCCATGTTGCCCAGCTTCTGGGCCATGGCGGAGTCCATGGCGCCGCCGGAGATGCGGATGGCCCGGGTGTGCGGCACCGAGTCCAACAGAGCGCCCAGCATGATGACTTTGGTTACGCCGAACTGCTGCGCTACATCTATGATAGCGTTGGAAAAGGCGCGCCACTTCAGATGCGGCTCAGTGCCCACGTAGATGAGATAGTCCTGGATATGGTCCCGCGTCTCGTAGGCATAGAAGTCGTTGGCGGGCCAGGTAATCTCTCGCTCGCCTTGGCCGTTGACCCTGGATATGGGGCGCTTCTCTGTGAAGACGTAGAACTCTTCCGGGTCAATGGCGGCGAACTTCTTGGCAGGCAGCTTGCGGGTCAGATAGTTGAGCGCGCCCGTGGCGCCTTCGGCGGCGTCAGGCCAGCCGGCAAAGGCAAGCAGCATGATGGGCGACTCGAGACTAGGTTTGCTCGTGAACTGGACGTACTCCATCCCTCACCCCCACGCGGGTTGAGCCAGTGTAGCACCTACGGCTGCGTAGGAACAAGGACTGGAATCCATCATGCCGGCATCCAGCGCCAGGGTGGATGAAACACCTTTGAGGCTTTGCCGGTAGACAGGCCTTGTTTGTCCCGCCCGCCCTGTGGCGCAAGCCTTGCGCCCCTACGGGGACACCCCCAGCCAGAGAACAGGGAATGACGATCTGCCGCCTGGGGGTTTGCGCCCCTACAAGAACACCCGCGGCCCCAGGCGAATATCGCAGCAATCAGGCGTGCGCTGGGAACTGCCTGCTTCTCTACGCTACAGACCCTGCACGGCGTTGTCCACGGCCTCCAACAGCGCCTCGAAGGGGGTTGGCTGGTACATGCTGCGAGACGAGGTCTGCGGGATGTTGCAAAGCCACTGGTCGTTGGGCAGGAGGTGGAACTCCGCGCCGGTCCCAATGGCGATGAGCCAGCGGTTCAGGTCCAGCGTCGGCACTCTGCCTGTGCCTTCGCAGATGCAGGAGCTGGGGTGGTAGGAGGTGGGGGCGCTTGCAGGACAGGGGTCCAGCACACCCTTGAACATGGGCGCCTTATCCGGGCCGGGGACGCCGGTCAGCTTACGAGCTAGCTTCACTATTTCTTGGAACTCCATGCGTATCTCCAATGAGTCCGGTTGAGGCAGACAGGGCCTTTTGGGTGAAGGTTTGTGCTGTTTTCAACGAGGTTGTGCGGGACAGGTGAGCAAGCGACGGGCTACTGCCGTGGCCTTGCGAAAGGCGATTCGTCGTTGGGAATTCTTCGCGAGCCGGAGTGTCAGCACAGGGAGGATGAAAATAAGATACGGGGCGTGTACGCGTAGGGGCAGACCTGAGTGTCTGCCCCATCCTCTGGGTGGGCGGACACACGGGTCCGCCCCTACGAACATCCAGCGGCCACGGCAACGTCATCTGTGTTTGTCTGCCAACCTCCATTTCGTAGGAATCGTCCATGCGGATTGGCATCCGCACCCCGTATGGATGAAAACGGTATTTTCGGGTGAATGACAGCGTCGCCCCGCTGACCTTTGTGTCGTATTGCACCGTTGGAACCGAGAACCGAAAGACCGTGGATTAAGGTGAGGGTAGTGTGTCAGTTTGGCGCGAGCAGGCGCTACTGTTCCCACC
>JACQUI010000118.1 GCA_016210395.1 Chloroflexota bacterium
CATGTTCACCCTGACCGACGTGCCCAAGATCGCCGACTGGGGATCGGCGCGCGGCCCGCTGTTCACCGCCCCGGCTTCCAGCGGTTTTACGGCCCTGAACGACATCGTCACGAAGGCCCTGGCCAAGGACCGCGCGGCGCGGTATGCCGGCGGCGTTGAGCTGCACGCCGCCCTGGTGCAGTTCGCCAGAGGCCAGGCGCGGAGGGGGTAGGGCGGACCTAACCCCTGGCCCCTTCCCGTCGCGGGAAGGGGGAAACGCCCGGGAAACGCCTTCCCCCTCTCCGTGTCGGAGAGGGGGACCGAGGGGGAGAGGTCCCCCCTACCGCATCTCCATGAACTCCAGGCGGACGCCCTCCGGCCCCTCGAAGAAGCAGACGCGGCGGCCGTCGGGCAGGAGGCGCTCCTCCAGCACCTTCGCGCCGCTGCCCTTGATGCGCGCCACCTCTGCCTCGAAGTCGCCGGCGTCAATGGCCACGTGCTCCAGTCCCCAGTGCTGCTCCAGCTTCTGGCCCTCCACCAGGCCCGTCACGTTGACCGGCACGCCGTGGAGGTCCAGGCGGTAGGAGGTGATCCGGCCCTCGGCGTTGCGATTTTCGGCGACGACCTTCGCGCCAAGGTAGTCCACATACCAGCGGGCGGTCTTCTGGGGGTCCGGGCTTTTCATATGCAGGTGGTTGAGCTTGTAGGACATTCTTGCCTCCCTACTGTTTCTTGCGTATACTCGACAGGCCTGAGCCTAGGGGCGCAACGCAATCTTGCTCGGCGTAGATATAGCCTTCGACGCAATTATCGCAAAATGTCTGCTGGAGCGCCCCAAAGTTCTTGACAAGCTGCTAGCTATGGGTATATCGTCTTGCCAATCTAGAAGGAGGTGTTCCAGCTATGGAAGCCTATTGCTTCAAGTGCCGTTCCAAACGCGATATCCGCAATGCCAAGGGCGTCACCCTGAAGAACGGACGGCCCGCTACCCAGGGTACCTGCCCCGTATGCGGCACCAAGGTCTTCCGCATCGGAAAGGCGTAGGAACTCATCGGGTTCGAGCAAAATCTCTCATTGCCGGGAGGGGTTAGGTCAGGCTGTACCCCAGCCGTTCCAGGAGAGACCTGGGATTCGCCTCCAGCACGGCGTACAGGTCTTCCCCTTCCAGCCCAGCCCCTCTTGCAACGGTGCGCACCCACTCCTCGGTCAGCAGGTCGTCGGGGCTGTGCGCGTCGGAGTCAATGAGAAGTTTTGCTGCCGCAGCCTGGGCCTGTCTCACGACGTGGCCATTGGTAAGGCTGTGCCCCTTCCGCGCCGATACCTCCAGAAAGACGCCCCTTCTGCCCGCTTCACGGGCATCCTCGGCTGCCACCAGGCCGGGATGTGCGACTACGTCCACCTTCCCCGACCCTATCGCCGCGCGGTTCGTCCCCTCTTCCACCGGCTCCGTGACCGTCTGCCCGTGCACCACAACCAGCCTCGCGCCTAGCGCCCGCGCCCGCTCCGCCGCCTCCGGGACCAGCGACGGCGGCACGTGGGTGATCTCCACGCCGGGGATGGCGATGATGTCCCACTGTGACATGGCCCGCCGGCATTCCTCCACCAGGATTGGGATGACGCGGGCCTGGTCGGCCAGGCCGACGTGGTCGGTGATGCCGATGGCTCGGTAGCCCTTCACGAAGGCGCGGCGGATCAGCTCCATGGGCGACAGCTCGCCGTCGCTGAGGAACGTGTGTGTGTGGAAATCATAGACGGGCAAGGGAATCGCTCCTGTCAAAGGGCGCTGTCTTGTGGCGTCGCGCAGTTACGGGAACTCGCCCCACTGTCATTCTGAGCCATGACGGTAGTCAGGCGAAGAATCCAAGGCGAAGGCCGTTGCAGCGCTCCCTTTCTGCATGGGCGGTCTGTCTTCACCGGCACAGGCCTTAGATTCTTCGCGAGGCAGTCGTTGGTGATGGCGGTTGTCGTCTGACCGCCTCGCTCAGAATGACAAAGAGTGCCTCCTTCGCTGAGAAACAGAAGGCTTCATACGTTCACACCCTCCGTACTCAAAAAGGAACCCGAATTGCCTGCGCCCCTCCGTCGGCCCAGTCTTCGTGGGGCACGATACAATCATGCCCCTGCGGGCGCACATGCAGGTGGCCTACGCCCTCATCCCCGCAGGCGCGGGCTGGGGCGGCGGCGCTGCGGGCGCCGGGTTGGGGATGCCCTGCGTCAGGGAGCTGGGCATCAGCGTCTCCAGCTCGTCCAGCGTCCAGCGGCCATCCTTGTGGATGACGCGTGACACGTGCCGGGGCGAATAGAGGCTCATGGGCAGGCCGGACGTGCCGATGACCTGGCCGGTAATGTTGCCCGCCGCCTCGGTGCACAGGTACACCACCTTGGGCGCGTTGCGCTCCGGATCGCGCGGGTTTTCCACCTCCTGGCGCTCCTCCTGGCGCGTGGTGATGCCACGTTGGGCACGGATCTCGCGGGCGGTGTCCGGGATGCCCTGGGTCATGCGCGTGTCGCCGCCGGGGTAGACGGCGTTGACGGTGATGTTGTACGGCGCAAGCTCGCGGGCCAGGGCGCGTACGAAACCCACCTGCCCTTCCTTGGCGGCAGCGTAGTTGGCCTGGCCGGAGTTGCCCAGGCCGGAGCCCGAGGAAAAAATCACGATGCGCCCGTACTTCTGGCTGATCATGTGCGGCGCGACGTTGCGCACCATGTGGAACGCGCCGTAGAGGTGCACGCGAAGGACTGCGTCCCACTCCTCCTCGGTCATGTTGAACACCATGCGGTCCCGCAGGATGCCGGCCACGTGGCACAGGATGTCCACCTTGCCATAGGTGTCCAGGGCCGCCTTCACCATGTTCTGGGACCCCTCCATGGTGGCCACGGAGTCGTAGTTGGGGACGGCTTTGCCCCCGGCGGCGCGGATCTCGGTCACCAGGGAATCGGCGGGGCCGGAGGACGCGCCCGTGCCGTCTACCCGGCCGCCAAGGTCGTTGACCACCAGCGCCGCGCCTTCCGAGGCAAGCCACTTGCACACGCCACGCCCGATGCCTCCGCCGCCGCCCGTGACGATGGCCACCCGTCCAGCCAGTCTATTGCCCATAGCTCCACGCTCCTTGCTCAAGCCTCGCCCTGTCATTCTAGAGCGAGGTGGTCAAATGACGACCGCTCCCAGTCGCGCTCCGCCTCGCGAAGAATCTCCAACGACGACCGCCTAACCGCAGGGCCGCGGCAGCGGCCCGTCGCTTGCTCCCCAGTCCGTACCATCCCTCAGCGCGCCCCTACATCTACATATCGTACGAAATAATCCTCGGGACCAGGTCGTCCAGGGCATCCATGCTGAACAGGCCCCGGTCATAGATGGCCCGATCAGGCTCCGGGTTCGTGTACAGGTAGACGTCCCCTTCCCTGATTCCAAAGACATACCCGTTGGCGTTGGGCGATTCCTCTGAAGCCAGGTAGGCCACCAGCGGCGCCACGTTCTCCGGGTCGTTGGGGCCGCCGGGGCCTTTCCAGGCCACACGCGGGTCTCTGGGAAAAGGCGTCCCCAGGCCGGCGCGGCGATCGGGATTGGTAGCCACAGATCCTGCCTGCCGGTACATATCCACGACGCCGGGGAACAGCCGGGTAGCGGCCATGGCCGAGACGGCGTTGCACGTGACGCCATAGCGCCCCATGTCCCTGGCGATGGTCCGCGTCATGCCCACGATGCCCTCCGAGGCAGCGGCGAAGTTGGACATGCCAATCGCCCCCAGGCCGGCGTCGGAGGTGATGTTGACGATGCGCCCGCTGCGCTGCTGGCGGAACAGGATGCAAGCGAACTTGATGGGGGTGAACACAGACTTCAGTGAGTGGCGAATGACGGCGTCGAAGTCCTCCGGGGTCATCTGCCAGATCAGGCGGTCGCGCCGGACGCCAACGCTGTTCACCAGCACGTCCAGGCGGCCGTAGGTGTCCACCGCCTTCTGGATAACCGCCTCGCCGCCGGACATGAGGGAGACGTCGTGATAGCTGGCGACGGCCTTTCCCTTCCGGCGGATAATCTCCGCTACCGTCTCATCGGCAGGCGCGTGGGAGGCGCCTGTGCCGTCCACCTCGCTCCCCAGGTCGTTGACCACAACGGAGGCCCCTTCTTCGGCCAGGAGCAGGGCCACGGCGCGCCCGATGCCCCTGCCGCCGCCGGACACCACCGCCACTTTGCCCTGGAAACGATCGCCCATACGTCCTCCTCGTTTCGGAGAGTGCCCAGCCCGAAGGCCGCCCCTATCCTAATCTTCCCCAGAAGGGAAAGGCAGCTATGTCACTGCGTTGCGATTATACACAAGGAGCGTTGGAGGGGCTAGCAGCCACGCGCAAGACAGCAGCCCATTATGCCATAATAGCTCGGTTTGCCCGCGTATTGAGCGCGCGCCGTTGGAGCGTCCATGAACCTCTTCTGCAAGCTGTTGCTGGCCCTGGCGGGCCTTTTTCTTGTGCTGGTCTTTCTCGCGGTGATTGCCGTAGTAATAGGCGTCGTCAAGCCGCCCAGGCTGCTCAGCGTGACCCACGCCTGGGGCGAAGTGACGGAAGCGTCCTCGGAGGTGATTTCCCGCGCTGAAATAGAAAACGACAACAGCTTCGATATCAACACAGGGCGGCTCAGCTTCCAGGCGGACATCTACCTGAACGACATCCCCATGGGCCACGGCTCGCTGGATGAGGTACACCTGCCGCAAGGCGCCTCCACCACCAGGATTGAGACGCACATTGACAACAACCGCCTGCCGGAGTGGTGGGCCTCGCACATCTCCAACCAGGAGTTCACCACGGTGCGCATCGAGTCGCGCGCAGTCCTTCACCTGCTGGGGCGCAACATTGACATCGGCTCGCCCGACCTTCGCCGCACCGTCGAGACAGATCTGCTGGGCAAGGCCAACACCACCGACCCGGAGGTGCTGAACCAGGGCCCGGTGGGCCTGCTGCTCAAATCGCGCCAGGTCCAGTGGGGAGAGGTCACCAGGGGCCGCACGGAGCTGACCGGCGCCCTGCTGGTGCGCAACACCAGCCCCTTTCCGGCAACCGTGGCGCGCACCGAGGCCCTGGCGCGCATGAACGAGTTGCTCATGGTGGAGGCCATCTCCACTGAGCCTATCGCACTGCCGCCGGGCAAGGACGTCACGATACCCTTTACTTTGTTGATGGACAACGACAAGCTGCTGGAGTGGTGGCCGACGCATGTGAACGCAGGGGAGCGGACCACGTTCTACCTGCAGCTAAAGGCGACCCTGGAGGGCACGGGCGCCGACGGCGGCTTCTTTTCTGTGACCGCGCCGCTGCTGGTCTACCAGGACCAGTTCGTTACGAACCTGTTGGGCGGATAGGCGGTTGACCGCTCGACAACAGACTACGGGGAGGTAGACCCAGCAGGGCCTGGCCCCGAACGCGGGCCAAACACGAATCCGTCGGCATTGGGAGCGTTGGAAGGGAACGGCACAAGATCAGGAGGAACTCTGAGACGTAGGATAGCGCCTTCCCTGGAAATGGTAAGCATCTGCTCCTTTTTCCCCCGCTGCCTTGAGAACAGCCCGTTCATGTACCAGAGAGTGGATGTGGATGAAGCGTCATCAATCTTGACCAGGACATCCCCTTCACGGAGGCCCATCTGCGCTGCGGGGCCATCACAGCGCACGTAAGCTACCAGCACACCGTCGCTTGTTTCCGTTAGCCATGCGCCGGTCTGCTCCAGCACCGTCAACGGCGCATGGCGCAGAGGCCACGTCTCAAAGGTACAGCCCTCATAGTTGGAGGCCAGCGCGATGAGTGTGGCCGCGACAGCAATGCCGGCGACGATAACAACCTCGGCGAAGCTCTTCGGGGTCATAGCAGGACAAACCGTAGCACGGTCATGGCAGCGGGTGCAATCCCAACTACCCCTCTTTGCTTACCTTCACCTCCAACACCCGCTGCGTCTCCGGCGTCACCCGCGCCCACTCGGCGACACGCCAGCCGGCCACCCAGGCAATCCCCTTCTCGCAGACCAGCAGCGGAATGCCGTCCCGTTCGTGGCGGGGCACGTGCGCGTCTATAAGGAAGTCCTTCAGCTTTTTGGCCTCGGAGACGCCCAGCGGGTGAAACCGGTCGCCAGGCCTGCGCGTGCGCAGCCGGAGGCGAGGGCCAACGGCGCCCGCGTCCAGGTAGGCGTGGTACGGGTCCAGGCGCATCCGCCCCGCGTCCATGTGGCCTGGGCCGAGGCAAGCGATAGCAACCAGCCAGCCGGCGATTCGAGTCTCGCAGCCCAAGGGCAGCGGCGTCTCCTGGATGGCAGGCCACGATGGGGCAAGCGGCGTTTTCGCCAGCAGCAGGTCCTGGTGGGTTGTAAAGAAGCGCAGCCCGTGGCCCAGGGTCACCTCCCTGCCCGCGCCCAGGGCGGCCATCTCCCGCATGGCCTCGATCTGCCCGAAGGTCAGCTCCGCAGCCTCTCCCGCAAGCTCGGCGTACGCGCGGTACAGCAGATGCCCCTGGAGCGAGGGGTGCAGCGCCAGAAACCCAGCCCGCTCGATGCGCAGCCCTTCGTCTTCAGGGGCCACAACCTCCTGCCACACGGCATCCACCTGGCTGTTGAGGTAGGCGATGTCCAGGGCGGCAGATGCGGCGAGGCGGGCCAGCGCCTCCCTGGCGCTGGGGTTGAGCTTTGCAAGCTGCGGCATCACCTTCAGTCGCAGGCGGTTGCGCTGGAAGCGGGGATCGGCGTTGGAGGCATCGCGCCGCGGTGTCAGGCCCAGGCTCATGCAAAAAGCCTCGGTCTCCTGCCGGGTCACGTCCAGCAGGGGCCGCGCCACTGCAACCTCCAGCGCGCCTTCCCTGCTTCGCCAGCGCGAGAGGGGGAGCATCCCCCGCAGGCCGCGCAAGCCCGCGCCGCGCGCCAGGTGGAGCAGCACCGTCTCCGCCTGGTCGTCGCGGGTGTGGCCGGTAGCCACGGCGCTTGCGCCAACTTCGGCTGCGACGCCCGCCAGGAAGGTGTACCGCGCTTCCCTGGCTGCGGCCTCCAGGGAGAGGCGCTGGGCCTTCTGCAGGCCAAGGACATCCGCCTTCCCCATGTGGCACGGCACGCCCAGGCGGCTGCACGTCTCCTGCACGAAGGCGGCGTCGGCCTCGCTCTCTGCGCCCCGTAGCCCGTGGTCCAGGTGCGCCCCGTGCAGGCGCAACGGATGCTCCCCGGACAGGGCGTGCAGCGCGTGGAGCAACGTCAGCGAGTCAGGCCCACCGGACACGGCAGCGACGATGGCCTGCCCCGGCGGCTGCAACAGGCCTGCGTTTGCCAGGGAGGTTTCGACGCGAGCCAGGATTGGTGGAATGCCTGTGTTCATGGCGATGCCGGGTCGCTAGGCACAGCCGTGCCAGCCCACATCGGGGGGCCAGGGGACAAACCGCACGACCCGCCCGCTGCGGGCGGTGAAAATAGCCTCGTCCGCGTTGACCAGCATCACTGTTCCAATGCCGTCGTCCGCCCTCCAGTATTGGGTAACCTCCTCGCCCACAACTGGGCTGGCCATCCAGCGTCTGCCGTCTAGAGAAGCGTCTCTGAGGCCGCAATGCAAAGAGAGGGAATAGGGATAGGACTTCCCTATCTCAATTCCCGGACTCCGCGGCGGGGTCAAGTCCTCTCTTGTGGGAACTCGAGGTGTGGGCGTAGGCGTGGGCCCAAGTCCGGGCTGTCTTGTTGGGTCCTCAGTTTGCTCGCTGGAGCTCTGCGGTGTGGGTGACTGTTGTCCTCCGCAAGCGACCGCAAGCACGACTATCGCCATGCCAAGCCACACGAAACTACGCACGATTCTCTCCTCCTGGGAAGGATGGTGCCCGCACACAGGATTTGGCAGGCTATCGCCCTTCTTGGGCTGCCTGCGCCCCCACCTCTGCCAGGTGGAAGGTGCTGTTGAGCAGCGCCAGGCGCGGCCGTTCCGCCGTGACCTCCAGGGCAGAGATGGATCCCAGGTCAACCCGGAACTGCCGGAAGCCGGCGATGGGCATGTCCAGCGCCTTGCACACCAGCGTGCAGATGGTGAAGTTGTGGGAAACAACCGCCACGACGCCATCGGGATGCTTGCCGGCAATGGCCTGCACCGCCTTCCACGCCCGCTCCTGCACCACGGCCAGGGTCTCGCCGCCGGGCAGGCGCGCTGAGCCGGCGTCCTTTGCCCACAGGGCCATGAACTCCGGGTAGCGGGAGCGCATCTCCTGGGAGCTGAGCCCATCCAGCTCGCCGGTATCCATCTCTTCCAAGCCAGGCGCCGCCTGCAGGTCTAGCCCCAGCTCCAGGCCGATGGCCGCCGCCGACTCCAACGCCCGCTTCACCGGGCTGTGGTAGAGGGCGGTCACGCCTTCCCCCGCCAGTGCCCTGGCAACAGCCAGCGCCTGCGCCATGCCCAACTCGGTCAGGCCCTGATCACCCTGTCCCTGCACCAGGCGCTCCCGATTGCGCTGGGTTTCGCCGTGGCGCACCAGGTAGAGCTTCACGCCTCTGCCCCCTCCACCGCGCCGGCCACCTTCGTCACCTTGACCTGTTCAATCTTCACGCCCTTCATGTCCATCACTTCCAGGTGAAAACCGTTGAAGTACAGGTCGTCACCCTGTTGGGGAATGCGGCCAAAGCGCACCAGCAGGAAGCCCGCAAGGGTCTCGTACTCGCCGTGCGGGATGCCCAGGGCAAGGTACTCGTTGACCTCAGGTATCTTCATGCCGCCCTCTACCTGGTAGGTGTTGTCTCCCAGCGACGTGAAGTCGTCCTGAGTGCGCGCGCCCTCCTCGCTCACCGGGCCGAAGACGTTTTCCATCATTTCTCGAAGCGTAGCGAGGCCCGCAACACCGCCAAACTCGTCGGCGACAATGACAAGCTGGTAGCCAGTGCCGCGAAGCTCGCGGTACAGCTCGCCGGCCTTCTTGGTCTCCGGCACAAAGAATGCCGGATGCAGCAGCTTGGTCACGTCGTCCGAAACCGCCAGCGTGCCTGCCGCCAGCGCGTGAAGCACCTCTTTGGAGGACACCGTGCCCACTATGTTGTCCAGGCTGCCTTCGTACACGGGATATCGAGTGTGCGAGTGCTGGCTGTAGATGTGGAAGAACTCTTCCAGCGTGGCGCCCTTCTCCAGCGCAACGATCTCAGTGCGAGGCGTCATGATTTCCCGCATCTCGCGGTCGCCGAACTCGAAGACCCGTTCCAGCATCTGGGCCTCTTGCGGCTCTACCGCGCCTACCTCCCGGCCGGCGTCAATGAGAGCGCGGATCTCCTCCTCCGCCACCATTTTCGCCTTCGAGACCCCAAAAATACGCACCACGCCCCGGGCGACCTGCTCCAGCAGCCAGACAATGGGCAACAACACCGACTCCGCCACCTTCAAGGGTCGGACGAAGAAGATTGCCAGGCGTTCGGAGTAGTGCGTGGCGATGGTCTTGGGGATGATCTCGCCGAAGACCAGGAGGATGACTGTGACCACAGCCGTTGCCGCGACCACGGCGAAGGTGCTTTCACCCAGCCACCGGATGGCAAGAATGGTGCCGATGGTCGCCGCGGCGGTATTGACCAGGTTGTTGCCGGAGAGGACCGTCGGAAGCATCTTCTCAGGATGGGCGACAATATCCGCCACGCGCTGCGCGCCCTTGACGCCGCTGCGGATCATGTGAGCAAGCCTGCCGCGCTGCACAGAAAGGAACGCCGCCTCTGACGCCGAAAAAAAAGCGGAGAAGACGAGTGCGATAATGAATACGAAGACTAGTAGATCGTTCCCATCCACAGGGAGAAACCTCCTTCCCGGAAAAGAGCGTCCCCGGAGAGCCGCCTGGCCCGCAAGAGCAGTGGTTTTCTGCCCAGCCAGGCTTGGGAGTACGCCCTTTCAAACAAAAAAGACCCTTGCTAATTGAGCGAAGGGTCTTTGTGGCTACATGTGCGTACTGTGCGAAACCAGAGTGGTTTTCTGCTCCTCTTATTCCTGCCTAGGACTATACCATGCCCTGGGGAGTGTGTCAAAAAGCCGTATGACAGCCACTGCCCTCTGTCAAAGGACGGCAGCAGCCAGAGCTTTGCTACCTCCAGAGTCCTGGGCGTACCAACCAGAGCCTTAGCCAATCCTCCCGCCCGAGAGTACAG
>JACQUI010000125.1 GCA_016210395.1 Chloroflexota bacterium
CTCTACGACCTGGCACTGAAGCTGCGCCAGATCACCGCCGGACGGGCGGCGTTTGTCGTCAACGACCGTTTGGACGTTGCCCTGGCATGCGGCGCGGACGGCGTCCAGCTTGGCGAAGAGGCGCTGCCCCTGCAGGCGGCGCGCAAGGTGGCGGGCGCGGGCAGGCTGCTCATCGGCCGCTCCGTGCACTCGGTTGAGGGGGCCGTTGCCGCTCAGCGAGAGGGCGCCGACTTCCTGGTGGTAGGCACCATCTTCCCAACCGGTTCTCACCCGGGAGGGCCAACCGCTGGACTGGGCCTTCTTGATGAGGTGCATGCCGTTGCGACGCTGCCTTTCCTGGCGATAGGCGGCGTTGATACCCAGAACGCCCCATCGGTGATGGCGCGGGGCGCCGCAGGAGCGGCCGTCATCTCGGCTATCCTGGGCGGGCCGGGCCCCCGCGCCGCGGCCGAAGCCCTGCGCCATGCGATGGCCGTTGCCCTTCGCTCCGCGGGAAGCGTCCGGTAGCCGGCTGGCTCTGGGGATGGTCGTGTTTTCGGTACACTCCATGCGTATGCCATTCCCTCTGTACTTACGATTCTCCGATCTGTACCAGAGTGGTATCATGAGAGCCGTATGATGATCAAGCTGACGGTCAATGGCAAGCCGCGGGAGTTGGAGCGACCTACCCCATTGCTCCAGTTCCTCCAGGACCACGGCGTGGACTCTAAGTTCGTAGCCGTGGCCTACAATGGCACCGTGCTCCAGAAAGAGGAGTTCGGCGGCGTGACGCTGGCCCACGGCGATGTTGTGGAGGTCGTTCGCCCCGTCGGCGGTGGATAGGACCTGCGGTTGCGGCCTGGCAGAGCTTGTGTGGGTGCAACGGCCTTCCTCGATACTACGAGTGTCGGCTGCATTGATGGGAGGGAAGCTCTTCCAGAAGGAGGTCTCCGATGAACCCGCAGCGCCAGCAAGTCGCCCTGGGCATGGTCCTTGTCATCTTCGGCGTACTCCTCCTCGCAGCCAACCTCGCGTTTCTCGACTTCAGCCTTGGCAGGCTTATCGGCGTCTTCTGGCCCCTCCTTCTGATCGGCCTTGGCCTGTGGAAACTCTACACCGACCAGGGCGTGAGTCTGGTGGCCCCCATCGTCCTCATCGGCCTCGGCGCTGTGTTCCTCCTGCCCTCCACCGGAATCCTCGATTGGGGCGTCTCGTGGCCGCTCATTCTCATCGTGATTGGCGGAGCTATCCTGTTCCAGGGCGCCCAGTTCCGCCGTGCCCCGTCCACGCCACAGGACCCCGACACCATCAACCTTGTCACTCTGTTTGGCGGCGCGGAGCGGAGCATCACGTCCCAGGCCTTCCGCGGGGGGAAGGTCGTTTCCATATTCGGCGGAAGCGAGTTGGACATGCGAGAGGCGCGTCTTGCGCCGGGGGCCACACTTGAGGTGACAGCCCTGTTCGGCGGCGCTGAGCTGAAGGTGCCGAAAGACTGGCGCGTTGATGTGGAGGGAACGGCGCTATTCGGCGGCATCGAGAACAACCAAAGGCAGGCGATTGAGCCGGATGCCCCAACCTTGCTGGTCCGGTCTTCCGTAACGTTCGGCGGGCTGGAAGTGAAACGCTAGCCGCGCCAATCCGTAGGCCCGTAGGGGCGACGCATGCGTCGCCCCTACGGGAGGGCCGCTGTTCCGCTGGAAGCAATGCTGCATCTAACCAGTGTGCGAAAGAAGCCATGAATGACCACGAAATCAGGCGCCGGGGGGCCGCACCCCCAAGAAGCAAGCCCTCAGTTGCTTAAAGAGATCTTCACACGCAATGCGTACATCCGTGTGCCGGACATGGTGCTACGAAAAGAGCTTGGTCAGAAGTACAAGAAAGGCTGCGAGGTGCGATTTGCTGTAAGGACGCAAGAAGAAGTGGAAGCGCTCAGCCGCCTTTTGCGGGAGGCCGGTTTTGCTCCGGCAAGGCCTTTTCAGAAAGCCAACCACATTATCCTCCCTGTGTACGGCAAAAAGGCTGTGGCATGTTTCCTGGAGGTCCGAAAATCAGCCGCCGAGTGACGGATAGCTCAGTGTATTTCGTACAGGGTTGTACCCTGTTCCTAGCAAGGAGTCTTTTATGGTTACCATGATGCATCCTATCGCCGAGCCATCTCAGGATCCCGCCTACGCGATCGCCATGACCCAGTTCAACGCCGTCGCGGACCGCCTTGGCCTGGACGATGGCGTTCGCGCGCTGCTCAGCTTTCCCAAGCGGGAACTGACAACGCACTTCCCTGTCAAGATGGACGACGGCTCCATCCGGGTGTTCACCGGCTATCGCATCCAGCACAACCTGGCCCGCGGGCCGGCCAAGGGGGGCATCCGCTACCATCCCCAGGTCAGCCTGGGCGAGGTCCGCGCCCTGGCCATGTGGATGACCTGGAAGTGCGCTGTCGTCAACATCCCCTACGGCGGGGCCAAGGGCGGCGTGGCCTGCGACCCCAAGGAACTCTCCCTTGGCGAGTTGGAGCGCCTCACGCGGCGGTATGCCTCGGAGATTTCTCTGATCATCGGCCCCCACTCGGATATCCCAGCGCCGGATGTGAACACCAACGCCCGCATCATGGCCTGGATCATGGACA
>JACQUI010000126.1 GCA_016210395.1 Chloroflexota bacterium
ACCGTCAACGGCTACGGCGAGCGGTGCGGCAACGCCAACCTCCTTTCCGTCGCCTCCAACCTGAAGCTGAAGATGGGCGTGGACTGCGTCACCGGCGGCCAACTCCAGCGCTTCACCGAGGCCCACCGCTACGTCAGTGAGATCGTGAACTTGCCCCCCAACGGCTCGCAACCCTTCGTGGGCAGCAGCGCTTTTGGGCACAAGGGCGGGCTGCACGGCTCAGCCGTCGCCAAGCTGGAGGACAGCTACCAGCACATCAAGCCCGCCCTGGTGGGCAACACCACACGCATGCTCATCTCCGAGCTGGCAGGCAGGGGCAACGTCGCCTACAAGCTCCGGGAGATGGGCCTTGGCGAAGACGTGCCGTCCGGAATCGTGGCCTCCCTGGTGGACGACGTGAAGCAGCGCGAGAGCCAGGGCTACCAGTACGAAGGGGCCGAAGCATCATTCGAGCTGCTGGTGCGCCGCGCCCTCAACGGCTACGCCCGCCCCTTCGAGCTGGTGGACTACATGGTCATCGTGGAGAGCCGCCGCAGCCGCTCCGTCTCCACCGACGACGGCCCCATCTCCGAGGCCACCATCAAGGTGCGCGTGGGCCAAGAGGTGCGCCACACGGCGGCCATGGGCAACGGCCCCGTCAACGCCCTGGACGGCGCGCTGCGCAAAGCCCTGGTGCAGGACTACCCCCGCCTCTCGGCCATCAGGCTGGTGGACTACAAGGTGCGCGTCGTTGACCAGGGCGCCGGCACCGGCGCAACCGTCCGCGTGCTCATCGAGTCCACCGACGGCAAGAACTCCTGGCAGACCGTGGGCGCATCGCCCAACATCATCGAGGCAAGCTGGCTGGCCGTGGCCGACAGCCTGGAGTACTGGCTGCTCAAGTACGGCGCGTAGTGTCCTTTGTATTTAGGTGCGTGAAACGTTATGGCTACGAAAATACGGTTGGCTCCCACAAGAGCGGTGGAGTTGTCATCCTGAGAGGGTGTGAACAAACGCCGCGTGCCTGCGGGGTTGGTGAGCCGTGTTGTCATTCTAGAGCGAGGTGGTCAAACAACTTTCGGGCCCAACTACGCTCCGCCTCGCGAAGAATCCCTCAGTGGTTCCTTCCACCGCCAGAGACGCGGCAGCGTCCCGTCCTTTGCTATTTGTTACCCAAAGGGCTGCGGCAGCAGCCCGCGTCCCTACATTGCCAAACAGCTTTTCATCCGTACGGGTGCCCATGCCTATGGGCATGGAAGATTCCTACGCCACAGGCGGAAAAGGCTAGGCCAACTGCCGCTGTCCTCCGGTTAGGACACTCGCCTGCACTCGCCTTTGCCCCTCAACCTCTCCACTACGTACCCGGCAAACGCCTTCCGCACCGGCGCTTCCCCGCCGTGGCGGCTTGTAAGCATGTAGAGCTGCCGCACACAGGGCGGCGCGTCGAGGCGCACGACGCTTAGGCTGCCGTTGGCCAGCTCCTGCTGGACTGCAGCCGTGGACACCATGCCCAGCCCAAACCCGGCCCGCACCGCTGCCTTCAGCGACTCGTGGCTGCCGAACTCCACCACCTGGTCAGGCGTCACACCCAGCGTCTCCAGATAGTGCCTCGCGATCTTGGCCGTCGCCGAGTCCGCCTCCCGCAAGACGAATGCCTGGCCCTCCAGCTCTTTAGGCGCCACACTCGCGCGTTCGGCAAGCGGGTGGTCCAACCTCGCCACAATCACAATATCGCTCTCCATGACGGTGACCGCTTCCAATTCCTCCCTGCCACCGTCATCTCCTGTGAAGCCCAGGTGCATGCGCCGGTCCAGCATCAGTTCGACGATGCGGGCGGAGTTGCCTACGGCTAGCTCCATTGACACGCGCGGGTACGCCTCCCTGAACCCTGCCATGATCTCAGGCAAGATGTACTCCCATATGGTGCTCGCCCCGACGATCAGGTGGCCCGCCACCTCCTCTCGCAGCCCAACCATGAAGTCGTACATGGCCTGCACCGAGATCTCCACCCGCTTGGCCTGCCGCAGCAGAGCGTGGCCGGCCTCCGTCAGAGCAATCCTCTGGCCGGTCCGTTGGAACAGCTTTGCGCCCGTCAATGTCTCCAGTTTCCGAATGTGGTTGGACACCGCCGGCTGGCTAATCCCCAGCCGTCTGGCCGCCTTCGAATAGCTCAGGCACTCTCCCGCCTCGATGAAAGCGTTGAGGCGCTGCAGATTGGCGATTTCCGGCGGCGCATCATAAGTTGACATTATCGTCCTCCATTATCATCCGATATTTGACATTATAGTCTCCGTAGAGAACAATGTGTGTAGCTTGTGAGGGTGGCGCTGGGTTGAGGAGGGTGGCGCTACGGATGATGGCCTCACGGCCGATGCGCACATCCCAATGCGCTTTGGGGAAACAGAGAGGAGCCAGTCATGTCTACCTGGGCACTGGTATCCAACTACGGACGGGTGCTGGTGTGCATCAAGCAACATGGGCGTATTTCAGCGCGTGAAATTGCCGGCGAGCTGGGCATCACAGAGCGTTCGGTCATGCGGATCATTGCAGGCCTTGAGGCCGAGGGCTATCTCGAGCGCAGGCGCGAGGGAAGATCGAATTGCTACACGGTCAACGCGCACCTTCCCCTGAGGCGGCCGGAGCATGGTGTTGTAGGTGAGCTCCTGGATGCCTTGCTGCGCCACGACCCGTCAGGCCAAGAGGCGCTCGAAATGGCCGGCGCGCCGGAGCCGTAGTTGGTATCCTCGTCGCGCCCCAGCGGGTCCCCCTTGTGCTTGCCGCCGCCCCTGCTTCGTGAAAGCTTACGCCAAAGCGACAGCAAGGCATCAAGCTTTTTGTAGGGCTATTCCCACCCCTTCTGACACTGAAAACGTACCCATGCATTTGCAAGACCAAAACGGCGCCATCGCCGGGGCCCCATGTACCATCTAACCCTCTTCTACATCATCGTGTTGCCCATCTTGGGGTTAGCGCTCTCCTCCGTGGGTACTCTCGTCGGGCTAGGCGGCGGGTTTGTGCTCGTGCCGGTGCTCCTTGTGCTCTTCCCGGAGGCGGCGCCCACCACCATCTCCAGCATCTCGCTGACGGTGGTGTTCCTGAACGCGACTTCTGCCACCCTCGGCAATATCCGGGCCCGGCGCATAGACATGCGCACCGCCGCCCTGCTGGCTATCGGCGCGATTCCCGCTGCCGCCCTTGGCGCTGTCGCAGCAACCCACGTCAGCCGCGACCGCTTCGAGGTATTCTTCGGGGTCATGCTCATCGTGGGCGCGCTGTACATCCTGTGGCGCAGCCGGAAGGCCATCGTGTTGCAGGCAGTGGGGCATTCTCCCAATCGGCAGATACAGGAGCGCAAAGGCCCGACCCACCGCTTCTACGTGAACACGCTCGTCGCCGGCGTCATCAGCCCTATTGGAGGGTTCCTGTCCAGCTTCTTCGGCATTGGCGGAGGCGTCATCCACGTGCCTGCCATGACCTTCATCCTGAAAATGCCACCCCGCGTTGTCAGCGCCACCGCGCTCTTCGTCCTGGTCCCCACGTCCCTTACGGGCGTGCTGACGCGCGTCATGTCGGGAGAGTTCCACGAGGGTTGGAGAAGGGCGGGCCTGCTGGGGCTTGGGGCGTTGATCGGGGCCCAGGTCGGCATCTACCTCAGCGCAAAGGTCAACCAGCGCGTGGTAATGCTTATCCTCGCCGCGGCCATGACCATGGTGGGCTTGCGCCAGATCCTTTCAGGGATGTAAACGGCTAAAGGCCCGATTCGGCCCTCACCCTGCGTAGCACGTCCAGGAACGACTCCTTGCTCAGGCGTCCCGTCTGGTGATTGCGCGGGCTGGGGTGATAGCTGGCGTACAGCACAGGGGGCCCGGCGGGCATCTCGTACCGCCCGCCGTGCCGGAAGGCCGGCCGCAGGGGAGCGCCATGCTGCTGGGAGACGAGCCGCAAGTAGCTGTTGAACGCCACGCGCCCCAGCGCCAGCACAACCAGCACCGTTGGCAGCAGATCCATCTCCCTGCGGAGGTACGACGCGCAGTTCGCCAGCTCCTGGGGAGAAGGCCGGTCCTTGGGCGGCGCGCAGCGGGCTGCCGCCGTCAGGTACAACCCCCGCAGCTCCAGCCCGTCGCCTGCATGCTCCGACGTCGGCTGGCTGGCGAACCCCACGTCGTAGAGCGCCTGCATCAGGAAACGCGCCGAGGCATCCCCCGTGAACATGCGCCCCGTCCGGTTGCCGCCGTGGGCCGCCGGGGCCAGGCCAATCGCCGCCACCCTCGCGTTGCGGTCGCCGAAACCCGGCACAGGACGCGCCCAGTAGTCCCACTCCCTGTAGGCAGGCTTTTTGACAACTCCTGCCTGCTCTCGATGGGCAACCAGACGTGGGCAGAGCCTGCACTGCACCAGGCCCTGGTTCAGGCTCTCCAGACTGCCGGCCAGGGGGTCCCGGATCAAGAAACCGCCTGAGCTGCGGCGCGCGCCGGCTGGGCCTTGGGCTTGCGGATGCCCAGCAGCAGGAGTCCCGCCAGCACGCCCGCCAGCGCAAAGCCCATGAATGCGACAAAATAGCTCTCTGTCATGTCGTACACGATGCCGGCAAACACCGGCCCCACAAGCATTCCCGGTGTCTGCATGCTGCTCAGTATGCCCCGTATCGTGGCAAAGGAGCGGCGGCCAAAGTACTCCGCCTGCAACGCCACCGGCAGCACGATGGAGCCGCCGTAGGCAACCGCATAGACCACCAGCACGGCGCCCGACAGCCAGAAGCTCGACGCCAGCGCCAGGGCCAGGAGCGAAAGCCCCATCATGATGTTGGCGCCCGCCAGAAGGTATCGCTTGTCAACGAAGTCGCCGAGCCAGGCCATTCCCAGACGCCCCACGATGCTCAACAGCGCCACCGAACCAAGAAGCGAGCTGGCCACAGATAGCGAAAAACCCCGGTCCTTCATCATCGCCACAAAGTGGAGCGTCAGGCCTGTCGTGACCACGGACCGCAAGGTGAGCGACATGCCCAGGAACCACAGCGACGGCATCTTGAGGCTTTGCCGGGCAGTGATAGCCGGCTCACTCTCCGATGGTTCCGCTTGCCTCCCTTCGTCCCGCCTTGCGGCGCCGTCAGGGAGCATCCCGTATTGCTCCGGCTTGTGGCGCATGATAAAAGCTACGGGCAGCCCCGCTGCAATGATCACTACGCCGGCGCCAACTACTGCGGGCCGCCAGCCATACTCTGAAATCGCCCAACCGATGACCGGCAGGCATATTGCCCCACCAATGGCAACTCCAGACATCGTGATGCCGATCGCTCTGCTCCGCTTCTTGTCGAACCAGTTCGCCACCGCCGCGCTCACAGGGGAGAACGTCCCTAGGCCGGACCCCACGGTAACCATGAAGATGTAGACCAGGTAGAGGGCAATGAGAGAGTTGACCTGGCTGAGGGCTATGAAGCCCAGACCCATCAACGGGATCCCTATGAGCATCAGACGCCTGGGCCCAAACTTGTCTATGAGGAACCCCTCCACAGGTCCAAACAATCCGCCCTCCAGCCGTGAAAGGGAGAACACGCCCGAGAGCACGCTCCTTTTCCAGCCGAACTCTTCGCTCAGAGGAACAAAGAACGCCGAGATGCCATAGAAGTTGACGCCGGCGCTCAGGGCCATGACCGTTGAAGCGCCCGCGACGATCCACCACCCGTAGAAAACCCTCTCCTTCAACTCTTTCGCCACCGTCACCGGCGCGGAAATGATACTCATGCCTGCTCCTTCGATTCATGGGCGCAGACGTCCGCCCGAAGCTTCTTGATATTGTACTCTTTTTCACATACCAGGGCCTCACAAGCCAAGGGCGAACGGGAACTCTACCCTTGCATCCGAACACGAAAGACCCTGGAAGCCTCCCAATGTTGTTGCCAGCACGTTCGGAAGAATGGTGGTATCCTGTTCTAGACAATTGAACCCTGGAACGTTAATACTGTTTTCGTGGTCATCGCGAATCTACGCTATCCGATGGAGAGGGGACTACGGCTTCGGCCCGTGGGGGAGCTTCCTCCAGAAGTCGCGCAGGAAAACGCGGTGGTGGACGTTGACAGCCGAAAGCCCACCATATATAGCGGAGCCTGTCGCCACGGTTCTAGATTTAGTGACGATGATTGACGAGATATGCTACAATACCCGCCGTATTGCGCTTGCAGATGTCGCCTCTTAAGCGTACACTGCATCCCCAGAAACGCCGTTCCCGGTTAGTGTCCTTGCGCAATCATACTGAGTATTCCGTGCGTAAGGTTCAGTAGCGGCGTTACACAACAAGAGGAAACAATGGCAGTAGAAAAACGTATCGAAGAGCGCCTTGAAGAGCTCAACCGGCGCAGAGAACAGAGCCGCCTGGGCGGTGGCCTCAAACGGATCGAACAACAGCACAACAAAGGGAAACTCACCGCACGAGAGCGCATCGAGTTCCTCCTCGATCCCAACTCCTTCCAAGAGTTGGATCCCTTCGTCACCAGTTGGGCCGCAGACACAGAGCAGGGGTCTCGTGTCTACCCTGGTGATGCCGTCGTCACCGGATTCGGCAAGGTCAACGGACGCCTTACCTACGTGTACGCCCAGGACTTCACCGTCCTTGGCGGCTCCCTTTCCGAGGCCGTGGCAGAGAAAATCTGCAAGGTCATGGATATGGCCATCAAGAACGGCGCGCCGGTTATCGGCCTCAACGACTCCGGCGGCGCGCGCATCCAGGAAGGCGTCGTAAGCCTTGCGGGCTACGGCGAGCTCTTCTTCCGCAACACCATGGCCTCAGGCGTCGTCCCGCAGATCTCCGTCATCCTTGGCCCCTGCGCCGGCGGCGCCGTCTATTCCCCCGCCATCACCGAGTTTGTTTTCATGACCCAGGGCCTCGGCCAGATGTACATCACCGGCCCTGACGTCATCAAGGCGGCCACAGGCGAGGTCGTGACCCACGAGACCCTGGGCGGCGCGGAGAGCCACGCCTCCATGAGCGGCGTCGCGCATTTCGCCTACCCCTCGGAGCAGGAGTGTCTCAGCGAGGTCCGCCGCCTTCTCGCGTTCCTTCCCCAGAACAATATGGACGATCCCCCCTTTGTGCCTCCCTACGATGACCCCAGCCGTACCGATGACACCCTTAGCCACATCATCCCGGACGACCTGGTCAAGGCCTACAACATGCGGGAGGTCATCAACCGCATCGTTGACGACGGCGATTTCATGGAGGTGCACGCCCAGTACGCCCAGAACATCATCATTGGGCTTGCCCGCATGGGGGGCTTCCCCATCGGCATCGTGGCCCAGCAACCCCTGTTCCTGGCCGGCGTCCTGGACATTGACGCCTCCGTCAAGGCCGCGCGCTTCGTCCGCTTCTGCGACTCCTTCAACATCCCCATCCTGACCCTGGTGGATGTGCCGGGTTTCCTGCCAGGGACGGACCAGGAGCATCGCGGCATCATCCGGCACGGCGCAAAGCTCATCTACGCCTACGCCGAGGCTACCGTGCCGAAGATTACCGTCCTGGTGCGCAAGGCATACGGCGGCGCTTATCTCGTCATGGGCAGCAAGCACCTGCGGGCCGACGTCAACCTGGCGTGGCCCACGGCTGAGATAGCGGTCATGGGACCTGAAGGCGCTGTCGGCGTGCTGCATAAGGACGAGTTGGCCTCCTCCGATAACCCCGAGGAGCTGAAGGCTCGCCTGGTCCAAGAATACCGGAGCCGTTGGGCCAACCCCTACGTGGCCGCCGGCCGGGGCTACGTTGATGATGTCATCAACCCCGCCGAGACGAGGCCCAGAGTCGTCAAGGCCCTGGAAATGCTTCAGAACAAGCGGGACTCCATGCCCCCAAAGAAGCACGGGAATATTCCCCTGTAACGTTTCGCGGCCCTTGGCGTTCTATTGAATGCAGGCAGCCACGGTTGCCCAGCAATCGTAGAAGGGGGGTCCGCTCATGAATCGCCAGAGCAATCAGCAGCCCGAAAAGGACCAGCAGCTCCCGGACCTTGACGAGATCATGGCAGCGGTGGCCGCCATCGTCGAGACGACATTGGGCCAGCGGTACATGATTTTGCCCATGAACAGGCTCAGCCGCTGGAAACGCGCCCATCCCCGCCAGGGCGACCCCCATTTCGCCTTGAGCAAGCTCATTTAGGGCTAACCCAGCTAGCGCATCCAAAGAAGCCCCAGAGCCTTGGCTCTGGGGCTTCTTTCTGTCTGGCGATGTCTCAGTTGACATGCCTTGCCCAACAATCTTTGGCGGGTGCAGGGAACCCTGTTTCACAAGCCAAGGTTTGCTACCCCAGCCCAAATCAAGAGAGGCAAGTCGTCGGGTACCGGGACACTGGCAACGAAGTAATATCTCCCGGGGACTACGCTGTCCGGCGGGCCTTCTCGAAGGGCCGGGGATACATCTACTTCAACTGGGAAGCGCCGCTCTTCCTTGGGAGCAAGGGCAAAGCTCTCGTATTCCGGGGCGCATGGCTCACTTGGCCAGGTCCAGTCTGGCTTAGCCGCGGCGTAGAGATAGGCTGCGTGCGCCTTCTGCCTGTCCATGTAGCCATAGAGAGTCACCGGACAGCCGCGTAGGACTGAAGCGTGCGTAGGCATGTCAGTCCTGTTTGTAACTATCAAGTAAGCCTCAACCCTTGACGTGGATGCGCCCGGGGAGGGGCCAAACGTTCGGTAAAGGACGTCGCCGCGCACACGCGACCCTGGCATCGTAGCTCCTTCCCACGTCCTCAAAAGCACCTCCCCAAGGGGCACAACAACCATCCTAGTGTAGGGATCCTCCAAATTCGCATCAGGATTCATCCTGATTACCGCCCGCAGGTCATACATCCCATCCGGCTGCGTCCACCCCAGCAGAGGGTGTCCGAGTATCTCATAGGTAGGGACAACTACTTGGAACTCTTCGCGAGTAAAGGACTCTCGTGGCGCCAGATCTTTGACCGCTTCGTACAACAGACAGATGCGCAACGCCCCAGTCGCGCTCTCCATGCCGCTAGATGAGTCGAACCGCAACCTCCGAAGGCCATCAAAGACCTGTAGCGTGAGTGCGCAATCGCTGAAGACAAGATGGATGGGCTGGCCAGTGATGTTCTTCATTGTGGCTGAAACGTAGAGCTTTTCTGGCGCTGCGTCTGCGACGCGCACCTCCACCCTGTACTCGATTCCGTCGATACGCACTGTCCCTGCTGGAGCTTCGGGCGGCGCGGAAGCGCATGCCGTCACCACTCCTACGCCGAGCAGGAGGGCCAATAGATGCAATACTATCACGGACGGGCGCACGCGCCTTCTCCTACGAACAGGCTAAGACAAATGGGCAATGACTACCAACCTTCATTGTACAGGTCGCCCATCTGCAATCAAGGAATTCCGGTAGTCTGCAGGCCCGCCGAGCGAACTGACGGGTGGCTAGCAACCAAAACCAGAGGCGCAAAACTGCCACGTAACGGGACTGGGCCCGAGTTCAAAGGTGATCTGGGCCATGTTAGTCATGACCGTGGAAACCCCCATTTCTCCGACCAGTGAACCGTAGAGAACCACGTCGTTTGATTGAAGATTCTCCTGGGAGAAAACAGGAGCTCCACTATCGCCGCCCAGCGAGCGCTTTTGGGGATTGAATTGTTGCTGACACAGCAGGTATTTGTTCGAGGCCACCGGGGCGTTGATGCATGTGCTCGTTACCGGGCCGCTCGTCCAGCCGGTAGTCTCGCCGACCTTGGACAGCCATTGGTCCATCTGCGGCCAGCCACCGATCTGCACGATCCGGAATCTGGGGCCAGACGCGTGGTCTATCGTTGTCGACTCAAAGTACGTCTTGACAATGGCCCCCAAGTAACCACCGGCACCTGAGTCCAGCTCAACAAACGCGGTATCGCTGTGCCGACAGAATCCACCGGGCAGCCGGAGAGCTGTGCCCCTGACGGGTCTATGGTCTCTGTCCCTATGCGGTCGCCCCCGCTGGGCTGGCTAAATACGGGCTGGGGATCCGCGCCCCATTGAACATCAGTGCAGTGGGACCCTACGACGATACCCGCTTTCATGTTGCCCGATCCATCCGTACGTATTGCGTTGAAGCCCAGGCTGCACGCCCCAGGTTCCGCAAACGGGTTGCGTACCTCTGTTCCAGCTTCGAGAGGCCGTATCCGGTCCAGAAGAGTGTTTCCGTGAGCGAGAAATCTCAGACGCTCGCCTAGCTCCACGACGACTGCTTCGGAAGGGATTCCCAGTTCCACGAGTTTTTCTTCCAGGGACGCCTTGGCTCCCGCGTCTTCCACTTTGAATCCCAACCGGTTCTTCCCTTCATTCAGATCGCTTGACACTGTCCCCGGAAGGCTGAGGGCCACGGGCCACGCGCGCTCGTACCAGGAGTAGAGTTGCTCCATGTCATAGTCCGCCTGCAGGACCTGAACCTGGCGTATGCTGTTGAAACGCTCAACTCCCATGACATGTCGCAAGGCTACCCTTGCAGCCGCCGCCTTGGAGGCGTCTTTCATGTACACGTACGCAATGCTGTTGTTGTTTCTGTCGAGGAAGACTCCTCCGAAGCCAGGTGCAAGCCTTCCCGCGTCTCTCAAGACCTCGTCGTATGTCTTGAATACCACCGGATTCTGTTGCAGCGCCGACGCCTGCTCCATGCTGGCTGCCACTGCTTGGCTCATGCCCAACACTATTGCAACGACCAACAAGGTCAACACCAGTGTTCCTGTGGTTCTGCGTGACACGGGGTGGCTCCTTTCCTGTACGGCACTTCAGGTCCTCCATGACCACCACCGCCTCCACGCTTGAGATCTTACAAGGCAAAGTATCTATACTCATAGAAAACAGCTCCATCTCGTATTTTATGGCTACGAAGACTCACGTACTTCTACCGTGCTAAGACCCACCCATCGAAAATCCCCGTCCTTCCATCGCAAACCCATAGGCGTGACATGGTTGCCTGCTGACCAGTTCCTGCTATAATCCCACTGGACACTGGTTAAGCTGGGTGAAGCATGGCCTGTCAAGGCCGTTGTCTTCATCCGTTTACCCATGCCCCTCGCACCACTAAGCCGCTGCTACAAGAGCGCGGCGTGGCTCATGAAAGGAGTCTCATGGCGGCAGACCCACAGGCTATCAACCGGGCCAAAGAGCACTTTGGCGTGATCCTGGAACAGCAGCTCGCCCGCATCGAGCGAATGAAGCAGGACAAAGGCTGGACCGACTACACCAAGCTCAAGCCCGTCGTCATCGGCGTCATCGGCGGCGACGGCATCGGCCCCATGATCACCGCTGAGACCCAGCGCGTCCTGGAGTACCTTCTGCGCAACGAGGTCAAGAGCGGCAAGGTCAAGTTCCGCACCATCAACGGCCTCACCATCGAGAACCGCGCCGCACAGCTCAAGGCCATCCCCGACGATGTCCTGGCCGAGATCAAGCAGTGCAACGTCACCCTCAAAGGGCCCACCCACACGCCTGAGCAGGGCGATGGCTGGCCCAACATCGAAAGCGCCAATGTGGCCATGCGCAAGGAGCTGGACCTCTTCGCCAACGTCCGCCCTGTCCGCATGCCCGACCAGAACATAGACTGGACCTTCTTCCGCGAAAACACGGAGGACATGTACGCCGTGGGCAGCCAGGGCATCAACGTCACCGAAGACCTGGGCATTGACTTCCGCGTCATCACCACCCAGGGCTCCGAGCGCATCATTGACGCCGCCTTCGCCCACGCCAAGAAGACCGGCAAGACCAAGGTCTCCATTGTCACCAAGGCCAATATCATCAAGACCACCGACGGCAAGTTCCTGGACGTCGCCGCCAAGGTGGCCAAGAACTACCCCGGCATCACATGGGATGGCTGGTACATTGACATCATGACCGCCATGCTCATCAATGAGGCCCGCCGCCACGAGTTCCAGGTCATGGCCCTGCCCAACCTTTATGGCGATATCATCACCGACGAGGCAGCCCAGATCCAGGGCGGCGTCGGCACCGCCGGCAGCGCCAACATCGGCCAGCACTACGCCATGTTTGAGGCCGTCCACGGCGACGCCCCCCGCATGGTCAAAGAGGGCCGCGCCCAGTACGCCGACCCCAGCTCCGTGGCCCGCGCAGGCGCCATGATGCTGGAGCACATCGGCTACGCTGAGATCGGCAAGAAACTGCACATGGCCCTGGACGTGTGCGGCCAGTACGAAAAGAAAGTGGTCATGACCGGACGCAACACCGGCGCAACCGGCCAGCAATTCGGCGACTACCTCATGCAGACCGTGGAAGACCCCACGCTGGAGAGCCGCTTCAATTCCTACGTCGCAAAGAAGACGAAGTAGGACCTGTGGGCGCTTGACAGGGCGCCGAGCCAAAAGCAATGACAAGGCAAAGCAAAAGGTCGGTTCGGCCTTTGCTTTGCCTTGTCACGCGGAACGACAGCCCCAATCCCGCAAAACATGGGAAACGCACCGTGCGTTCCCCACAGTCACTAGCGCAGGAGAAGAGCACATGCGAAAGAAAGTAACCATCGTTGGCGCAGGACAGGTGGGCGCGACCACCGCGCAGCGCATCTTTGAGCGCGGCTACGCCGACGTCGTCCTGGTGGACATCGTAGACGGCCTGCCCCAGGGTAAGGCGCTGGACATGCTGGAGTCCGGTCCCGTCGTCGGCTCGGATGCCACCATCATCGGGACGAACAGCTACGAGCCCACCGCCAACTCAGACGTCGTCGTCATCACCTCGGGTATCGCACGCAAGCCCGGCATGAGCCGTGACGACCTGCTGTTCACCAACATGAAGATTGTCGGTGGTGTCACGGAGCAGGTGATCAAGTACTCGCCCAAGGCGACCATCATCATTGTCTCCAATCCGCTGGACGCCATGACCCAGCTCGCGCTCAAGGTGAGCAAGTCATCCCGCAACAAGGTGTTCGGCATGGCGGGCGTGCTGGATACGGC